>NZ_CBIFYV010000110.1:0-48028 GCF_966187215.1 Thermophilibacter sp. | reverse complement strand
TATGGGTTTGCCTCGCGCGGAGAAAAGCAGTGTGCAAAAGGGCCGACCCGCGCGCGAGAGTTCAGGCCGGCTAAGTCTGAGGGAGCGGCGCACGCGCGCGAGCGCCGCGGGGTAGACGGGCACCAGGCGCTCCTTCGACCCCTTGCCGAAGAGGCGCGCCTGCCCCTGCGCGAGGTCCACGTCGCCCACGCGCAGGCCGGCCATCTCCCCCACGCGGGCGCCGGTCGCGTAGAGCAGCTCGAGGAAGGCGCGGTCGCGCAGGTCGGCCGGCTCTTCCCCCTCGCAGGTGGCGAGCAGGGCGCGCGCGTCGGACTCGCTCATGGTCTTGGGCAGCGTCCGGGCGAGCTTGGGACTCGCGACCGCGGCGAGCGCCGCCGAGTCGCAGAGGCCCTCCCTGAGCAGCCACCGGAAGAGCCCCCGCAGGGCTGAGAGCCGCCGGCTCACCGTGCGCGCGGAGTAGCCGGCGCCCGCGAGCTCGGCGAGGTAGCCGCGCACCTCGCGGTGCGTCACGCGCAGCGGGCTCACCCCCTCGCGCCGCGCCCAGGCCGAGAACGACGCGAGGTCCTCGCGGTAGGCGCGCACCGTGTTGGGCGAGAGGCGCCGGACGTCGGCGAGCGCGGAGCAGAAGGAGGCGGCCAGCTCGTCGAAGCGGTCCTGGTCGGCCCGCCGCGCCTCGGCCTCGGGGGTCACGGGGCCGTCACCGGCGCGACCGCGAGCTCGGGGCGTCGCGCGAGGTAGGCGCGCAGGTCGCCCAGGGCCCGCTCCGCCAGCGCCGCGCGCCTGCGCGCCTTGTTGCGCACCGGCGGCTCAAGCGGCGGGAACAGCCCGAAGTTCACGTGCATGGGCTGGTAGTCCACGGTCGCGGGGTCGGTGGCGTAGGCCACGAGCGAGCCCAGAGCCCCGGTCCCGGGCAGGCGAACCGCGTCGGCGCCGATGAGCTCGGCGTAGGTGTTGAGCGCGGCGAGAAGCCCGGACGCCATCGCCTCGACGTAGCCCTCCGTGCCGCAGATCTGCCCGGCGAGGCGCACGTGCGTGCCGGGGATCTCGAACGTGGGGCCGAGCGCGTGCGGCGCGTCCACGAAGCTGTTGCGGTGCATGACGCCGTAGCGCAGGAACTCCGCCTCCCCCAGCCCGGGGATCATCCTGAGGACGCGGCGCTGCTCGGGCCAGGTGAGGTTGGTCTGGAACCCCACGAGGTTGTAGGCGGCGTGGGAGGCGCTCTCGGCGCGCAGCTGCACGGCCGCCCAGGGGCGCTGCCCCGTGCGCGGGTCGGTGAGCCCCACCGGCTTGAGCGCGCCGTGGCGCAGGGTGTCGTGCCCGGTCCGGGCGACCTCCTCCACGGGCTGGCAGGCGCAGAACAGGTCGCGCTGCTCGAAGTCGCGCGCGATCACGCGCTCGGCCCCCACCAGGGCGTCGACGAAGGCGTCGTACTCCTCGCGCGAGAGCGGGCAGTTGAGGTAGTCGCCGCCCCCCGCCTCGCCGTAGCGCGACTGGGAGAAGACGACGTCCCGGTCGAGCGTCTCGGCGTCCACGATCGGCGCGGCGGCGTCATAGAAGCTCATCCGCCCGGAGCCCACCCGCCGCGCGATGGCGTCGAAGAGCGCGTCGGCGCACAGCGGGCCCGCCGCGACGACCGCGGGGCCCTCGGGGAGCTCGTCCGCCCGCTCGCGGACGAGCTCGATCAGCGGGCTCGCGGCGACGCGCTCGCCCACCGCGGCGGAGAACGCCTCGCGGTCGACGGCGAGCGCCCCGCCCGCCGGCACCGCGCACGCGCGCGCAAGGCGGAGCAGCTCGCAGCCCATGAGGTCGAGCTCGGACTTGAGCGTGCCCGCCGCGGTGTCGGGCTTGGTGGACTTGAGCGAGTTGGAGCAGACGAGCTCGGCGAGGCCGTCGGTGCGGTGCGCCGGCGACGAGAAGGGCCCCCGCTGCTCCACGAGGCGCACGCGCACGCCCCTGCGCGCGAGCTGCAGGGCGCACTCGCAGCCCGCGAGTCCGCCGCCCACCACCGTGACGAGCTCTCCCATTCGCACTCCGTCCTCCCGCTCAGCCGACCGTCGCTCCATTGTGCCCCAACAGGAACTCCCTCGTGGGCGAGTATCTCCCGTCGGGCAGCCGCTCCACGAGCCCGCGCGCCTCGTGGTCGGTGAGGGTCCTGAGGACCGTGAGGACGTCCTCCCCCATCCGCGCCGCCAGCTCGTCCGGGCGCAGCGGCGAGGCGAGCAGGGCGGACATGACCGGGCCGGGGGCGTCCCGCGCGGCCGGGGAGGCGAGCGGGACGCGGCCGTAGTCCAGCGAGATCGCCACCGCCAGCGTGCGCTCGTCGGGTATGACCCGCGCCCCCTCGGCGATGAGGCGGTTGGTCCCCGCCGAGCTGGGCGAGAAGATCGAGCCGGGCACGGCGTATATGACGCGGTCGAGCTCGAGGGCGGCCTCGGCGGTCGACATCGTGCCCGACCTGAGGCCGGCCTCGGTCACGACGAGTACCCTCGAGAGGGCGGCGATGAGGGCGTTGCGCTTCGGGAAGGCCCACCTCCGGGGACCCGACCCCCACGGCTCCGCCGAGACGACCGCGCCGCCGCGCTCGACCGCCCCCTCGTAGACGTCGCGCGACGACGCGGGGTACACCAGGTCGGCGCCGCATCCCGAGACCACCACGGTCCTCCCCCCGGCCGCGAGCGCGGCGGCGCCCGCCGCGCGGTCGCAGCCCATCGCGCCCCCGGACACCACGCACACGCCGCACCCCGCGGCCACGCGCGCGGCCATCTCCGCCACCGCGACGCCGTAGGGCGTGGGGCGTCGGGCCCCCACCACCGACAGGCACGGCCCCCGCAGCGCCTCAGGGTCGCCGCGCCCGAAGATCCGCTCCGGCGGGCGCGCGAGGTCGTCGAGGGCGGGCGGCCAGAGGTCGTCCCCGCGCGTGAGCTCCCAGCGATCACCCATCTCGTCCCCTCCTCACGCGCCCGCTCGGGACCGGAAGCCGAGGGCCTCCACGACGTCCCCCTCGCTGGCCAGCTCGCGCTGGGCGAGGTCGGCTATCGTCCGCGCCACGCGCGCGACCCGCGCGATGGCCCTCCCGCCGAGGTGCAGCGAGGACGCGAGCGACTCGAAGGCCGCCCGCGCCGCGGGCTCCAGGCTCGAGGCCGGGGGCCCGGCGGGCGCGTCGCCACGTCGCGCCTCCCTCCACGAGCGAAACTCGAGCGCGGCCGCCACCTGCTCGGCCATCTCCCCCGAGGAGGTGCCCGGCTGGCCGTCTATCACCTTGCTCGCGTCGGGGCGGGGCACGTCCACGACGAGGTCGATGCGGTCCATGAGCGGGCCGCCGATCCGTGCCTGGTAGCTCGCGACCCGCGCGGGCGGGCAGGTGCACTCGTGCCCCGGGTCGCCGAGGTGGCCGCACGGGCAGGGGTTGGCGGCTGCGACGAGCTGGAAGTCGCAGGGAAAGACGTAGGTGCCGTCGACGCGCGTGATCCTGACCTCGCGGTCCTCGAGCGGCTGGCGCAGGGCCTGCAGGGAGACGCGCGCGAACTCGGGCAGCTCATCGAGGTAGAGGACCCCATGGTGGGCCAGCGAGACCTCGCCGGGGGTGACGGGCCGTCCCCCTCCCACGAGCCCGGCCGTCGAGATGGAGTGGTGCGGTGCCCTGAAGGGCCGCTCGCCGCGCGCGAGCGCGTCGACGGGCAGGCCCGCCACGGAGTGCACGAGCATGGCGCTCGCCGCCTCCTCCTCGTCGAGAGGCGGCAGGATCGTCGGGACCCGGCGCGCCAGCATCGTCTTGCCCGCGCCCGGCGGCCCCACCATGAGGGCGCCGTGACGGCCCGCCGCGGCGATCGTGAGGGCGCGCTTGGCGAGCTCCTGGTCGACGACGTCGGCGAAGTCGAGGGCCGGCCGGCCGTCGCCGTCCTCCCCGCCCCCGCCCGCGCCGAGCGCCGGCAGGGCCTCCACGCCGCCCTTGAGCTGGGCGAGCGTCCTGACCCCACGCGCGTCCCCGAGCGGGGCCGAGCCGGCGCGCGACAGGGCCGAGGTGACGAGCGTGACGTCGCACGCGCTCGCGAGCTGGGCGTAGGCGACCTCGCCGCGCACGGGGCAGACCTCCCCGTCGAGCGACAGCTCGCCGGCGAAGAGCGTCCCGGACGCGACGGAGGGCGGGAGCTGCCCGGTGGCCACGAGCAGCGCCACGGCTATGGGGAGGTCGAACGCGGTGCCCGACTTCCTGATCTCGCCCGGTCGCAGGTTGATGGTCACGTGCGCGCGCGGCAGCGTGAAGCCGCTCGAGCGGAGCGCGCAGCGCACGCGCGAGCGCGCCTCCAGCACGGCGGAGTCCGGCATGCCCACGATGTCGAGGCCCGGTATGCCGGCCGACAGGCTCACCTCCACCCACACGGCCGTCACCTCGACGCCGTGCAGCGCGGCCGTCATCGCGCTCGGCGCCTCGGTGCTCATCGCCCGTCGCTCCCGAACGAGTTGCGGACGTGGTGCAGGTTCGCCCAGCCGTTGCATCGGTCGGTGACGCCCACGGTGTCGAAGCGCACCGCGCTCACGCCCTCGTGACGCCGCATGAACTCGGCGGCGAGCAGGACGTAGCGGCGACGCTTCGCCTCGTCGACCGCCTCCTCGGGCATGACGGTCCCGTCGGGCGAGCGCCTGGTCTTCACCTCGATCATCGTCACCGCCCCCGGTCCCTGCCCGGGGTCGCGGGCGATGATGTCCACCTCGCCCGCCTCGGTCCTCCAGTTCCTCGCGACGATCTCCCAGCCGCGCCCCTCCAGGTTGCGCGCGACCGCGTCCTCGCCGCGGCGGCCCAGCTCGCGCGTCCCCCCGTCGGGGACCGCCTGCGCCCCCGTCGTCGTCACCGGCGCGTAGCACGTCTCTCCCAGCATCCTCGCTCCCTCCGTCGACCGATGACGAGAGGGTGGCAGAGGGCACGAGCACGGGGCTTCCACCGGGCGCGCCGCTGGCTGACGCCTGGCTGACCCCGGGACCTCCGCGCCGCGTGCGCGCGAAGATGAGCTGCGGGCGCGGCGCCCGAACGAGCGCGGCGCTTCTCGGCAGCGCTCAGAAGAGGCGCGGCGTCTCCAGGAAGTTCCCACAGAACGAGACCCGGTGGACGGGCGTGAGACCGCGCGCGCGGATGGCCGCGATGTGCTCGGGCGAGCCGTAGCCCTTGCAGGCGGCGAGGTGGTAGCCGGGCCACTCCTCGTCGAGCGCCACCATCAGCGCGTCGCGCGTGACCTTCGCCACGATCGAGGCGGCGGCGATGGCGGCCACGCGAGCGTCGCCCTTGACCAGGCAGCGCTCGCGCGGGTGGGCGTGGACGGGGTTGCCGTCGATCAGGACGACGTCGGGGTCGAGCCCGGTGTCGGCCACCGCGGCAGCCATCGCGCGCCTGAGCGAGGCGGCCATGCCGTCGCGGTCGATGTCGCGCGGCTCGACGTGGGCTATCCCGATGGCGAGCGCGACGTCCGCCACCTGCGCCGCCAGGGCCTCGCGGCGTCGCGGCGAGAGCTGCTTGGAGTCATTGAGCCCCCAGACGACGGGCTCGTCGGGCAGGCACACGGCCGCCACGGTGAGCGGCCCGGCGAGCGCGCCGCGCCCGACCTCGTCGACGCCCACGGCCACGCCGCCGCCCGCGAGCTCGTCCTGGAGCGCGTACATCCCCCGCACGCGCCCGCGCTCGGCCTCGTCGCGCTCGATGCGGCGCCGGGTTCGAGCGACCGCCTGCCGCACCTGGGCGCGCGGGTCCTCGGCGTAGCGCTCCACCAGCTCGCGCGCCTCCCCGAGCGGGGCGTCGGCGAGCGCGGCGGCGACCTCCCGCGCGGTGGCGGGACGGGGCCTGTCAGCGGTCATGGGTCATCTCCCTAAGAAAAGAGCCGCCCCCGAAAGGGCGGCTCGCGGCCTCGATGCGATGGGACCTAGTCGCGCTTCTCGCGGATGCGGGCGGCCTTGCCCACGCGGTCGCGCAGGTAGTAGAGCTTGGCGCGACGCACGTCGCCGTGACGGACGACCTCGAGCTTGGCGATCTTCGGGCTGTGGAGCGGGAAGGTGCGCTCGACGCCCACGCCGAAGCTGACCTTGCGGACGGTGAAGGTCTCGCGCGCGCCGGAGCCGCTCATGCGGATGACGTCGCCCTCGAAGACCTGCTCGCGGGTGCGGTCGCCCTCGACGATGCGATAGTGGACCTTGACGTGGTCGCCCACGCGGACGGCGGGGATGTCCTCGCGGATCTGCTGACGCTCGATGGCGCGGATGTAGTCCATGGCTCTCTCTTCCTGTCGCTAGAGGTGCCGACGCGGCTGCGAACGACACATAGGTTTACACACAGCGGACGATTATAGGCCACGGACGCCGTTTGGACAAGAACCACACAACTACAGGCACAGGCCCGCGACCACGCCGGCCGGCTGGCTCGCGTAGCCGAGCGTCGCGGGGTACCCGGAGTCCATGACCTGGTAGAAGAAGTACTCGTCCCCCATGTCGAAGGTGAGCGGGTACGGCGAGCGGTACCACCACGCGCACGCCGACCCGCCGTAGGTGAGCGCGAGGGTGTCCGAGGCGTCCGCGAGGTCGGTGACCCCGGCGTCGGCGAAGTACTCGTACTGGGAGCCCTCCTGCGAGAGCAGCTCGTCGTAGGCCGTGTAGTCGATGTAGTACGTGCGCGCCCTCACCTCGTCGCCGTACTCGGTGGCGAAGAGGTCCACGGGGCCGCAGACCTCGGTGAGCGAGAAGAGCCACAGCGCGTCGGCGGTCTGCGTCACCGAGGCGGCGTCCGAGGTCGCGCCCGTGTTGTTGGTGAGCTTGGTGACCTCGACGAGGTTTGAGGCGAGGTCGTCGGGCAGCAGGGCGGCGCCGTCCGAGGCCAGCCAGGCGCGCAGGTCGCTGGCCTCCCACCCCCCGGCGTTGGTGTCGGTGGGGTTCACCGCGCGCCGCGCGATCGGCGACGTCATGAGCGTGAGGCCCGCGGCCCCCGAGCCGTCCGCGCGGCTGTCGTGACGGATCCCCACGACCACGAGCTGCGCCTGCGTGCCGTCATCGAGCGCCAGCGGGCGCGCGTCGCCCACGTGGACGCCCCACTCGTCCGCCACCGCGCGCCCCTCCTCGTCGGAGGGCGCCTCCGCGATCATCTGGGCGACCTGCGCGAGCTCGTCCCAGTCGTACTCCGAGAAGCCCTTGCGCTCGAGGCCGGCCTCCTGCCGAGGCACCCCCTGACCTCCGGGCACGCCCCCGGTGACGACCAGGTAGAGCAGCCCGGCCCCGACCGCGAGCACCGCGACCGACAGCACCACCGCGAGCGCCGTCAGAAGCCCGCCACCCCTTCTCGCCATCACAGCCCCCTCTCGTCCGCCTTGGTCGCCCCATGATAGCGCGACTCAACCGGGGCCCGCCGGCATGGGTCCGCCGCTCAGACAGCTTGCCGAGAAAAGCGCTCGGCAAGAACTCGCGGCGGACCCATGCCGGCGGGCCGCGACAGGCCAGCTTACGCGCGACGACGTGACGGCAGGCCCCGCCGGGCCAGGCCCGCCGCGAGTTCCGCAGCGAGCGTAGCGAGCGAGGACTGTCCGAGCGCCGGGTCTGGCCCGGCGGGGCCGGACCCAGGCCGCACGGGGCCAGACGGGCGGGTGGCCGGTCGGGCTAGCGGCGGCGCCAGGAGCGGGGGATCTTGAGCTGCTCGTAGAGCCTGATCGCGTAGCGGTCGGTCATGCCCGAGACGAAGTCGGCCACCTGGACGTCCGGCGTGTCGTCGTGGACGCGGTACTCGGCAGGGACCTCGTCGAGGTGGGTCACGAAGTGGTCGAAGAGCTCCTCGAGCATCGCGTAGGCCTTGGGCTCCTCCCACTTGGCGTCGCCGCGCGAGTAGAGGTTCTCGAAGAGGAACGAGCGCATGGTCATCATCGCCTCGCGGACGCGGGGCGACATGCGGACGTCACCCTCGCGCGCGCTCACCCGGACCACGTCGTGGACCATCGTCTCGATGCGCTCCGAGGAGCCGCCGCCCAGGACGGAGCGCGGGCCCGCCGGGAGGTCGGCCTCGGAGAGCAGCCCGGCTCGCTCGGCGTCGTCGATGTCGTGGCAGACGTAGGCGATGCGGTCCGAGAGCGCCACGACGCGGCCCTCGGGCGTGGACGGGCGCACGGGACCGGTGTGGCGGCGGATGCCGTCGACCACCTCGCGCGTGAGGTTGAGGCCGCGCCCGTCGCGCTCGAGCAGCTCGACGAGCCGCGCGCCCTGCTCGTTGTGGGCGAAGAGGCACCGAGAGCCGGCGGCGTCGGGGTCGAGGTTGCGGTAGCGTGCGATGGCGTGGCTGAGGGCGCGTTCCCTCATGTGGCCGAACGGCGTGTGGCCGAGGTCGTGGCCGAGCGCGATGGCCTCGGTCAGGTCCTCGTTGAGGCCCAGCGGCCGGGCGATGGAGCGGGCGACCTGCGCGACCTCGAGCGTGTGAATGAGGCGCGTGCGGTAGTGGTCCCCCTCCGGCGCGAGGAAGACCTGCGTCTTGTGGGCGAGCCGCCGGAAGCTCTTGGAGTGCAGGATGCGGTCGCGGTCGCACTGGAAGCACGTCCTCAGCAGGTCCGCCTCCTCCAGCCGGAGCCTGCCGGCGGAGGAGTCGGCAAACGTGGCGTCCTCCGAGAGACGCTCGCGTTCGGATCGCTCCTGGGCCTCGCGCCCGATGACTCTCATGGCTGCCCCCCTCCCACGGCAGAGGGGAGGGAAGCCGACCGGCTCCCCTCCCCTCACAGGACCTATCTCACGTGCGGGTGCCTAGGCGAGCTTCTTGGGGCCGCCGTTGGCGTCCATCTTGGCCTGCGCGGCCGCGAGGCGCGCGATGGGCACGCGGTACGGCGAGCAGGACACGTAGTCCAGACCGAGGTCGTAGTACATGTGGATGGACTCCGGGTCACCGCCGGTCTCGCCGCAGACGCCGCAGACGATGTCGGGGTTGCCCTTGTGGCCGCCGTCGACGCCCATCTCGACCAGCTTTGCAACGCCCTTGTCGAGCGTGGCGAAGGGGTTGGTCTTGGTGATCTTCTTGTCCAGGTAGAGCGGCATGAAGGCGGACTCGACGTCGTCACGGGAGAAGCCGAGGCCCATCTGGGTCAGGTCGTTGGTGCCGAAGGAGAAGAAGTCGGCGTGCTTGGCGATGTCCTCGCTCATGACCGCCGCGCGCGGGATCTCAATCATGGTGCCGACCGGGATGTCGAGCTCGACGCCGTAGTTCTTGGCGGTGTCCTCGACGACCTCCTCGACGACCTCGCGCACCTGGGCGAGCTCCTCCTCGAAGGCCACCAGCGGGATCATGATCTCGGGCTTGGGGTCGAGGCCCTGCTTCTTGAGCTCGGCGGTGGCCGACGCGATGGCCCTCACCTGCATGACGTTGAGGTCCGGGTAGACCAGGCCGAGGCGGCAGCCGCGCAGGCCGAGCATCGGGTTGGCCTCCTGGAAGGAGTCGAGCTTGGCGAGAAGCGCGCGCTTCTCGGTGACGTCCTTGCCGGCGTCCTCGTCGTGGGCGATCTCCACCTCGAGGGAGCGCGGGTCGTCAAGGAACTCGTGCAGGGGCGGGTCGAGCAGGCGCACGATGACGGGCATGCCGTCCATGGCCTTGAACATCTCGAGGAAGTCGCCCTTCTGGGCCTCGCCGAGCTTGTCGACGGCGGCGCGCTTGACGTAACCGTCATCGGCGAGGATGTAGTCCTGGATGAGCTGCTTGCGCTCGCCGAGGAACATGTGCTCGGTGCGGCACAGGCCGATGCCCTCGGCGCCGTTGTCCTGGGAGAGCTGGGCGTCGGCGGGGTTGTCGGCGTTGGCGCGCACGCCGATCACGCGGCCGCGCTCCGCGTCGGTGCGAATCTCGTCGGCCCAGTCGAGGATGGTCTGCAGGTCGCCGCCGAGCTCCGGGCGGACGAGCTTGACCTCGCCGAGGATGACCTCGCCCGTGGTGCCGTCGATGGAGATGACGTCGCCCTCGTGGAGCACGACGTCGGTGCCGGCGACCGCGCAGGTCTTGTTGGCCGCGTCGATCTGCAGGGCGTCGACGCCGCAGACGCAGGGCGCGCCCATGCCGCGGGCGATGACGGCCGCGTGGGACGTCTTGCCGCCGTGGGAGGTCAGGATGCCCTCGGCCGCGACCATGCCGTGCAGGTCGTCGGGCGTGGTCTCCCAGCGCACGAGGATGCAGGGCTTGCCGGCCTCGGCGAAGGCCTCGGCGTCGGCGGAGGAGAAGACCACGGCGCCCACGGCCGCGCCCGGGGAGGCGTTGAGGCCCTTGGCGAGCACGTCGTACTTCTCGCTCTTGTCGAACTGCGGGTGCAGCAGCTGGTCGAGCTGCTCGGGGGCCACGCGGGAGACCGCCTGCTCCTTGGTGATGCGGCCCTCGTTGTACATCTGGATGGCCACGCGCAGCGCAGACAGGGCGGTGCGCTTGCCCACGCGGGTCTGCAGCATCCAGAGCTTACCCTGCTCGATGGTGAACTCGAGGTCCATCATGTCGGCGTAGTGGTCCTCGAGGATCTCGAAGACGTGGTAGAGCTGCTTGCCCGCCTCCTCGAGGCCCGGGGTCTTGGGCAGGTCGGCAATGGGCTCGGTGTTGCGGATGCCGGCCACGACGTCCTCGCCCTGGGCGTTGACCAGGAAGTCGCCGTAGCGCTCGTTGGTGCCGTCGGCGGGGTTGCGCGTGAAGGCGACGCCGGTGGCGGAGGTGTTGCCCTTGTTGCCGAAGGCCATCACCTGGACGTTGACGGCGGTGCCGAGCTCGTCGGGAATCTTGTTCTGCTTGCGGTAGAGGATGGCGCGGTCGGTGTTCCAGGAGCCGAAGACGGCCTGCTCGGCGAGGCGCAGCTGCACGAGCGGGTCGTGCGGGAAGGCGACCTTGCCGTCAGCGACGACCTCGGGATACTTCTCGGTGTCGACGTTGTCGGCGAAGATCTGCTTGAAGGTCTCGACGAGGTCCTTGAGGTCGTCGGCGTCGAGCTCGGTGTCCAGCTTCACGCCCTTCTCGGCCTTCTTGGCGTTGATGGCGTCCTCGAAGAGCTGACCCGAGACGCCCATGACGACGTCGGAGAACATCTGAATGAAGCGACGGTAGGAGTCGTAGGCGAAGCGCGGGTTCTCGGTCTGCTTGATGAGGCCCTGGACGGAGTCGTCGTTGAGGCCGAGGTTGAGGACCGTGTCCATCATGCCGGGCATGGAGAACGGCGCGCCGGAGCGCACGGAGACGAGCAGCGGGTCCTCGGAGTCGCCGAGCTTCTTGCCCATGCGCTCCTCGAGGTCCTTGCGGTACTCGTCGATCTCGTCGAGGACGCCCTCAGGCCACACGTTGCCGGCGCTCGAGTAGGCAACGCAGGTCTGGCAGGTGATCGTGAACCCGGGAGGGACGGGAAGGCCGATGTTGGCCATCTCGGCGAGGTTAGCGCCCTTGCCACCGGTGATCCACTTGGCCTCGTCGACGCTGGCGCCCGCGACCTCGGTCACGTTGTTGCCGTTGGCGTCAAAGCCGAAGCGATAGACGTGCTTTTCTGCCATGTTTTCCCCTTGCTTTCTGTGGTTCCCGACGTCCCTGTGGGGGACGCACTCACTCGTGCCGCCGCGCGGCACCTTGCACATCCTAGCAGCGGGCGCAAGCGGCGCCGGGCCGTTTCGCCGTCCGGTGGGGTTGGCTTCGCAAGCGGCGGGGCGGGGCCGGGGGTGCGACCCCGACCCCGCCCCGCGCGGAGGCTCTGTGTGCGTCCCGCTACTCCCGGACCTGCGGTTCCGGCGCGAAGGTGGCGCCGATCGCGTGCGTGGGCTCCTCCCCCGTCAGCGTGGAGATGACCGTCACGGCCGGGCCCAGCAGGTCGATCGAGGGGATGCCCCTGCGGTCGAGCTCGCGGCGGATCTCGCGGCGCAGCGTCGCGTTGGCGAACGTGTGGAAGACCGCGCACGGGCGCTCCGGGTCGAAGTGCTCGTCGAAGTAGGAGCGCACGGTCTCGACGTCCTGGACGCCCGAGAGACGCTCGATGTCGACGCAGCCGTCCCCGAACTGGGCGGCGGCGGCCATGACGACGGTGTTGGCGGTCTCGCCGCGCGAGTCCGACAGGACGTAGATGAGCGGGATGACCTGTCCGAAGATGTCATCGTCTAGGTCGAGCTTGGCCATCTTGGATCCTCCTGTGTCCCCTTGCGCCACAAGCGGCGCACCCTGCTACTTTTTGCGCGACATCGCCCGGAAGTCGGCGACGTCGGCGAAGACCGCGACGAAGCGGTTGAGCAGCCTCAGTCGGTTGCCCCTTACCGCAGTATCCTCGTCCATGACAAGCACGTCATCGAAGAATCGGTCGATGGGTCCCTTCAGGCCGGCGAGAGAGCCGAGCGCGGCGCGGAAGTCCCCGGCCTCGAGCGCCTCGCGCACGCGAACCGAGCCGAGGTCGCAGGCGTCGAGAAGGGCGCGCTCCGCGTCCCCGAGCATCGACTGGTCGACCTCGTCGCCCAGGCTCGCGTCGGCGAGGTGCGCGGCGCGGGCGTAGGCCTGCGCGAGGGCGTCGAAGGTCTCGGGGTCGCGTGAGCGCGCGTCCTCGAGCGTGTGGGCGCGGGCCAAAAACTCGGCCGGGTCCACCACGCCCACCGAGGAGACGGCCTCGACGGTGTCGGGCGAGACGCCCTCGGAGCGGGCGATCGTGGCGAGCCGGCCCTGGAAGAACGCGCGCACGGCCGCCTCCACGGCGGCGCGGTCGAAGACGAGGCCCTGGGCCTCGTAGGCGTCGAGCGAGCACGAGACGAGCTCGGCGAGCGCGTCGGCGGGCGCCTCGCGCAGCATCGCGATCACGCCGATGGCGCTGCGGCGCACCGCGAAGGGGTCCGAGGAGCCGGTGGGCGGCTGGTCGATGGCGAACATGCCGCAGATGGTGTCGAGCTTGTCGGCCACGGAGACCGCCACGCCCACGAGCCCGGACGGGACCTCGTCGCCGGCGAAGCGCGGGCGGTAGTGGTCGCGGATGGCGGCGGCCACCTCCGGGTCCTCCCCCGAGGCGGCGGCGTAGTAGCCGCCCATGACGCCCTGCTGGCTCGTGAACTCGACGACCGCCTGCGTCACCAGGTCCGCCTTGGCGAGAAGGCCGGCGCGCCCGGCGAGCGAGGCGCGGGCGTCGTCGAGCAGAAGCGAGCGGCGCGCGACCTCGGGCGCGAGGCGCTCGAGGCGCTCGGCCTTCTGCAGCATCGTGCCGAGCCGCTCCTGGAAGGTGACGTCGGCGAGGCGCGGGAGGTAGGCCTCGAGCGGGCGCTTGAGGTCCTCCTCGTAGAAGAACTTCGCGTCGTCGAGACGGGCGCGCACCACGCGCTCGTTGCCGTCGACGACCCGCGCCGCGTTCTCGGGGCGGGCGTTGGAGACCACCACGAACTCACGCGTGAGGTTGCCGTCGGCGTCGTAGATCGGGAAGTAGCGCTGGTTGGAGAGCATCGACTCGCAGATGATCTCGTGCGGGACGTCGAGGAACTCCTCGTCGAAGGTGCCCACGAGCACGCTCGGCCACTCGCAGAGGTTCACGACCTCGTCGAGGACCTTCTTGGGCGTGTCCACCCGGGCGCCGCCGCGCTCGGCCTCGACGCGCGCGATGCCCTCGGCGATGACCTCGCGGCGGCGCTCCTCGGAGAGCACGCCGGCGGCCTCGAGCACGGCCTCATAGGCGGCGGGCTCGCTGACCACGTGCTCGCCCGGACCCAGCACGCGGTGCCCGCGGGTGGTGTTGCCGCTCGTGACGTCGGCGTAGCGCACGGGCACGACGTCGTGGCCGAGCAGCGCGCAGATCCAGCGGATCGGGCGCACGAAGGTCTGGTGCTCCGAGCCCCAGCGCTGGCTGCGGTAGTTGGGCCACTCGAGGCCGGCGATGGTGCGCTCGCAGAGCTCGGAGAGGATCGGCGCGGCGGGCGCCGAGGGCACGCTCTTCTCGGCGAAGACGTACTCGCGGCCGTCGTCGTCGACGCGGCGCTCCAGCTCGGCGGCGGAGACGCCGAACTTGCGCGCGAAGCCCTCCGCGGCCCTGGTGGGGTTGCCGTCGGCGTCGAAGGCGATGCTCGCGGCCGGCCCGCGGCGCACCTCGTGGACCTCCTCGGTCCGCGTGGCCACGTCGCGCGCGATCACGGCCAGCCGGCGCGGCGTCGAGATGACGCGCAGCGAGCCGTGGGCGAGCCCCGCCTCGTCGAGGCCGCGCTCCACGAGCGGGCCGAGCTGGCGCACCGCGCCCATCAGCGGCGCGGACGGCATCTCCTCGCAGCCGATCTCGAGCAGGAAGTCACGGGTCTCGGCCATCTAGGCCACCTCCCCCTTCTTGGTCTTCTCGCCGCCGCCGGCGACCTCGGCCAGGTACGACTCGCAGCAGGCCTTGGCCACGGCGCGGACGCGCAGGATGTAGTTGGCGCGCTCGACGGCGGACAGCGCCCCGCGGGCGTCGAGCAGGTTGAACGCGTGGCTGCACTTCATCACGCAGTCGTAGGCGGGCAGCGGCAGCCGCGCGTCGAGGCAGCGGTGGCACTCGCGCTCGTAGTCGTCGAACTTGGCGCGCATCATGTCGACGTCGGCGACCTCGAAGTTGTAGGTCGAGAACTCGCGCTCGTTCTCGAGGAAGACGTCGCCGTAGGTCATGGGCGTGCCGTCAGGCAGGTAGCTCCAGACGAGGTCGAAGACCGAGTCGACGCCCTGGATGTACATCGCGATGCGCTCCAGGCCGTAGGTGATCTCGACGGGCACCGGGTCGACCTCGATGCCGCCCACCTGCTGGAAGTAGGTGAACTGGGTGACCTCCATGCCGTTGAGCCAGACCTCCCAGCCCAGACCCCAGGCGCCGAGCGTGGGGCTCTCCCAGTCGTCCTCGACGAAGCGGACGTCGTGGTCGGCGGGGTCGAGCCCGATTGCCGCGAGCGAGCCCAGGTAGAGGTCCTGGGAGTCGGTCGGCGAGGGCTTGAGCAGCACTTGGAACTGGTAGTAGTGCTGCAGGCGGTTGGGGTTCTCGCCGTAGCGCCCGTCAGCGGGGCGGCGGCACGGCTGCGGGTAGCAGGTCCGCCAGGCGTCCGGGCCCAGCGAGCGCAGCGTGGTCGCCGTGTGGAAGGTGCCGGCCCCGACCTCGGAGTCGTAGGGCTGCATGACCGTGCAGCCCTGGGCGGCCCAGTACCGCTCGAGGGCGGAGATCATGTCCTGGAACGTAAGCGTCTTTTCGCTCATGGTCATCCCTTCTGGGCTTTTTGCTCGGGCGGCGCTAGAGCAGGCGCGCGTCCTGGAGGGGCCAGTAGATGAGAAGCGCCCTCGATGTTACGTCATCGACGCTCACGGGGCCGAAGTAGCGCGAGTCCTTGGAGTTGGTGCGGTTGTCGCCCATGACCCAGACCATGCCCTCCGGGACCGTGTACGGGTAGCTGATGCCGGCCGAGCCGGCCAGGTCGCTGAGCGAGTCGGTGCGCTCGGGCGCGCCGGTCGCGGGGTCGAGGCGCACGTAGGGCTCGTCGAGCGACTCGCCGTCCACGTAGACGGCGCCGTCCACCAGGTCGATGGTCTGGCCGCCCACAGCCACCACGCGCTTGACGAGGGTCTCGCCCTCGGTGAGGGGGCTGTCGAAGGTGACCACGTCGCCGGCCGCCGGCTCGGAGAGGCCCAGCGTCACGCGCTCGCCCAGCACGAGGTCGCCCTCGTGGATGGTGTCGAGCATGGAGCCGGACGGCACGTAGTAGGCGCCGATCACGAACAGGCGCAGCACGACGGCCAGCGCCACGCCGAGCGCCAGCGTGCCGGCCCACCACCCGAGGCGCCCTCCCCGCGCCTCCGCGCGGGCGTGCTTGGGTCGCGCCATGTCCCTAGGCCCCCTCTCTCGCGCGCCGGGCGAGCTCGGTCTCCTCGGGGGTGAGGCTCGCGCGCTCCAGGAGGTCCGGTCGCCAGCGCGCCGTGCGCTCGACCGCGCTGGCGCGCCGCCATGCCGCCACGCGCGCGTGGTCGCCCGACAGCAGCACCTCGGGCACGTCCATGCCGCGGAAGCTCGCGGGACGCGTGTACTGCGCGTACTCCAGAAGGCCCGCGTCGGCCGAGAAGGACTCGTCCACCGGGCTCATCTCGTCGCCGAGCGCGCCGGGCAGCAGCCGCACCACGGAGTCGATCACGGCCAGGGCCGCGAGCTCGCCGCCCGTGAGCACGTAGTCGCCCAGCGAGACGACCTCGTCGGCGAGCGCATAGGCCCGCTCGTCCATCCCCTCGTAGCGCCCGCACACGAACAGCAGCCGGTCCTCGCGGCTCAGCCGCTCGGCCGCGCGCTGGTCGAAGCGGCGCCCGCACGGCGAGAAGAACACCACGTGGGGGCGCGGCCCCTCGGCGGAGACGGCCTCCACGGCCTCGAAGATCGGCTCGACCTTCATGAGCATGCCCTGGCCGCCGCCGAAGGGCGCGTCGTCGACCGTGCGGTGGCGGTCGTGCGTCCAGTCGCGCAGGTCGTGCGCGCGGAACTCGAAGAGGCCCGCGCGGCGGGCGCGACCCATGATCGAGGCGCTGAGGTACGGCTCGAAGAGCTCGGGGAAGACGGATATGGTCTCAATGAGCATCTCACGCCTCCCACGCGAGCCCGGCGGGCACGCTGACGTCGATGGGCCCCTCGTCCGGGACGGACGGGACCGTCCCCGGGATGACGGGCAGCAGGAGCTCTCCGCGCTCGCCGCGCAGCACCCACACGTCGTTAGCGGGGCCGCGCATGACCTCGGCGATCGTCGCGCGCGCGCCGTCGTCGCAGGCCACCTCGCGGCCCACGAGCCGCTCGGCGTCGAGCAGCGCGAGGTCCTCGGGCAGGTCGTCCACACGGGCGAGCAGGTAGCCTCCCACGAGCCGCTCGGCCTCCGAGATGCTCCCCACACCCGAGAGCGCCACGAGGGCGCCGGCGCGGTCGTCGGAGGAGCACGCCGTGACGACGTGCCAGCGCGACCCGCGCAGCGGCGGGGGCACCACGGCCACCTCGAGCCCGGCGCGCACAAGCAGGGGAAGGCCGTGAACGGGAACCGTCACGACCTCCCCCGACCTCCCGTGCGCCTTCTGCACGCGGGCTATGCGCCTGTAGCGCTCCGGCATGGTCCGCTAGCCCACGACCTCGACCTCGACGGCGGTCCCCACGCGCTGCCCGAGGGCGCGCGCGAGGGTGCGGATCGCCTTGATGGTGCGACCCTTGCGGCCGATGACGCGGCCGGCGTCGGACTCGGAGCAGCTGACCTCGATGAGGGCTCCCTCGTCGCCGTCCGTCACGTCGAGCGACACCGCGTCGGCGTCGTCCACCAGACCGCAGACGATGTACTCGACGAGGTCGGCGACGCGATCGGAGGGGAGCTCCTGCTCGGCGGGCTCGGTGGTCCCCATGGGCGGGACCCTACTCGGCGTCCGCGTCCGCCTCGGCCTCGGCCTCGGCGGCCTCGGCAGCGGCGGCAGCCTTGGCAGCGGCCTTCTTGGAGAGCTTGGTCTTCTTCTCCACGACGGGCTGCCCGTTGCGCGCCACGTCGATGAGGTGCGCGACGGCGTTGGTGGGCTGGGCGCCCTTGGCGACCCACTCGTCGACCTTCTCGAGGTCGATCTCGATGGTCTTGGGGTTGGTCAGCGGGTTGTAGCGGCCGACCTGCTCGATGTAGCGGCCGTCGCGCGGCATGCGGCCGTCAGCGACGACGACGCGGTAGTACGGGCGCTTCTTGGCACCGTGACGGGCCAGGCGGATCTTGACTGCCAATGGACACTCCTCCATACGTACTGCGGTGCGCGTGGATGTTGGGCGTGGCCGCACCGCTCAGCCACAAGCGTTATTCATCATACGACTCTTCAATGTGGCTGCAAGGTGCAGTTTTTGTGTAAGGCGGTGACGAAGGCCGGCGACGGGCGCCGACGTTCAGGAGGAATTCAGGGTCGCTGGGTACGATAAGCGCAGTCGAGTGCCGCGCTCGCGTGCGCGCGAAATGGGGCCTCCCATGAACGTTCTGGTCGTAGAGGACGAGCGCAACCTCGCCGACGCCATCGTGCGCATCCTCGAGGACGCCTCATGGACCGCCGAGGCGGCCTATGACGGACCCTCCGGGCTGCGCGCCGCGCTCTCGGGCACCTTCGACGCGGTGGTCCTCGACGTCATGCTGCCGGGCATGGGCGGCTACGACGTCGTCCACGAGCTGCGGCGCCAGGGCGTGGCCACGCCGGTGCTGCTGCTCACCGCGCGCACCTCCACGGCCGACAAGGTCGAGGGGCTCGACGCGGGCGCCGACGACTACATGACCAAGCCCTTCGAGGCGCCCGAGCTTCTCGCCCGCCTGCGCGCGCTCACCCGCCGCAAGGGCGACGTCATGCTCGACGACGTGACCTTCGCCGACGTGACGCTCGACCTCGCCACCCACGACCTCAGCTGCGGCGACCGCTCGGTGCACCTGTCGGGCAAGGAGTTCGAGGTCATGCGCATCCTCATGAGCTCGACCTCGCGCGTGGTCTCCAAGCAGGACCTGCTCGCCCGCGTCTGGGGCGACACCGACGCCTCGGAGAACTCCGTGGAGGCCTACGTGTCGTTCCTGCGCAAGAAGCTCGCCCACATCGGCTCCTCCGTCCAGATAACCACGCTGCGCATGCTGGGGTACCGCCTCGAGGTGTTCGGCGAGTAGCGCCGTGGCGGCCGGCTCCCCCATGCTCAGGCGCCTGCGGCGCGAGCTCATCGCCATCACGATGCTGCTCGTGGGCCTCGTGCTCGCCGGCGTGCTCGGAACCGCCCTCGTCTCGTCGGCCCTCACGAGCCAGCAGATGACCGAGCGCACGCTGAGGCGCGCGCTGCGCGGCGAGGTGGTCACCGCGAGCTTCGGCGACGCCGACGGTGGGGGCGCCGACGTGATGCTCGCGATCACCGTGGACGTGAGCGACGACGGCGCGGTGATCAGCCGCGACAACGCCTGGCTGCAGCTGCCCGTGACGACGCTCGTGGACGTGGTGGACGAGGCGATCGCCTCGGACGCCGACTCCGGCGAGTGCGCGGAGTACCCGACCATCTCGTGGATGCGCGCGCGCACCGCGGACGGCTGGCGCGTCTCGCTCGCCGACACCTACTCGCGCGACGCCGCCCTGCGCTCTCAGGCGCTCAACTCCGCCGTCATCTTCGTGGTGTCGATGGCGGTGCTGTTCGTGGTCGCCTGGGTGCTGTCGGGGCTGGCCCTCCGTCCGGTGGAGCGGGCGTGGGACCAGCAGCGCCGCTTCGTCTCGGACGCCTCCCACGAGCTCAAGACGCCCCTGGCCGTCATCCTCGCCAACACGCAGATCCTCGAGGGGGAGTCCGACCTCGACGCCGAGGCGCGCCGCTGGGTCCGCAGCACGGCCGAGGAGGCCACGCACATGAAGGGGCTCGTGGAGGACCTGCTCACGCTCGCGCGCGCCGACGAGCGGGGCGCGGCGGGCGCGAGCGGCGGCGAGGCGGATGTGATCGATCTCACCGGGCTCGTGTCCGGATGCGCGCTCGAGTTCGACGCGGTGGCCTTCGAGCGCGGCTGCTCGATCGAGTGCTCGTTCGAGGACGGCGTGAGCGCGCGGGTGCGCGCCGACGACTACGGGCGCGTGGTGCGCACGCTGCTCGACAACGCCACCAAGTACGCCGCGCCGGGAACGGTGGTGCGCGTGCGCCTGGAGCGCGACGGGAGGAGGTCGCGCCTCACCGTCAACAACCGCGGCGAGGTCATCTCCGAGGAGGACCTCCCCCACCTCTTCGACCGCTTCTACCGCACCGACCGGGCCCGCCGGCGCAGCCCCGAGGGCGGCTTCGGCCTGGGGCTCGCCATCGCCCGCAGCATCGTCGAGTCCGCGGGCGGCAGGATCGAGGCCGCCTCCACCGAGCGCGACGGCACCACCTTCACCGTGACCCTATAATCGCCTGTATGGACAGCGAGACGAGCAAAGCCGGGCCCTTCGTCTGGGAGGGCCCCGCGGTGGGCCTTCTCGACCTCGACGCGTTCTTCGCCTCGGTCGAGCAGCTCGACCATCCCGCGTGGCGCGGGAGGCCGGTGATCGTGGGCGGCTCCCCGGAGCGGCGCGGCGTGGTGTCGACGGCGTCATACGAGGCGCGGCGCTTTGGCGTGCACTCCGCCATGGCCTCGGCCACCGCGGCGCGCCTGTGCCCGCAGGCCGTTTGGACCCAGGGCAACTTCGCCCGCTACCGCGAGATGAGCGCCCGCGTGATGACGATTCTCACCGACGAGACCCCGCGCGTCGAGCAGGTCTCGATCGATGAGGCGTTCTTCGACGTGACCCCGGGGCGCTTCTCGCGCGAGAGCCCCGTCGAGATCTGCCGGCGCGTGCAGGCGCGCGTGGCCGAGCTCGGCGTCACCTGCTCCATAGGCCTGGGCGTCAACAAGACCGTGGCCAAGATCGCGTCGGAGCGCGAGAAGCCCCGCGGGCTCACCGTGGTGATGCCGGGGACGGAGGCGGCCTTCCTCGCGCCGCTGCCCGTGCGCGCGCTCTCCGGCGTGGGCGCCTCCACGGCGGCGCGCCTCGAGCGAATGGGCGTGCGGACCCTCGGCGAGCTCGCCCGCGTTCCCGACGCCGCGCTCGAGCGCGAGCTGGGGGTCGTGGGGCCCCGCCTGCGCGTGCGCGCCGCCGGCGCCGAGCGCTCGGTCGTGGCCGAGGCGGCCGCCGAGGAGGAGGTCAAGTCCGTCTCGAACGAGCGGACCTTCGCCGAGGACCTCACCGACGCGCGTGAGATCGAGCAGGCCGTGCGCTCGATAGCCGGCACCGTGGGCAGGAGGCTGCGGCGCAAGGGACTCGCCGGGCGCACCGTCACCCTCAAGGTGAAGTACGACGCGAGCCGCGGGCGCACCGCCCGCCGCACGCTCGACGACGCGATAGACGACGACCGGGCGATCGCCGACGTGGCCGCCTCGCTCGTGGGGTCGCTCTGGCAGCCGGGGGAGCGCGTGCGGCTGCTCGGCGTGGGGGTCTCGGGCTTCGACGACGCGGGGCCGCGCCAGATGAGCCTGTTCGGCGCCACGGGCGAGGCGGACGCGGGGCACGGGCGCGAGGGGCTCGGGCGCCTCACCGACGCGCTGCGCGAGCGCTTCGGCGACGACGCCGTAGGCTACGGCCGCGACCTGCGCCTGCGCGGGCGCACCTCCGACACCGCGCCCATGCACAAGTCCGACTTCTGACGCCGGCCGGGCGCGCCGCTGCGGCGCCGCGTCGCCGCGCCCTTCTCGCCCGCCACGCCCCTCTCGTCGGGCGTCCCGCGCACCTCTCGCCCCGCGTCCCGCGACCTTCTCGCCCTCTCACTCCCGATTAACCCGCAAAAAATGATTTCATAATCATATAATCGCAGGATTAAGGTTTGTGGATGTCAGATTTTGCGGGTTGTTCTGAGGTGGGCCCGCCATCGGCGCCCGCAGCCACGGAGTCCCCCAGGGGAGCGCCGCAGTTCGTGCAAAATCGCGACCCCGGATGGCGCGGGGCGCCGCAGCGCGAGCAGAACCCGTCGGGTGCGACGTGCGCGGGCGGCCGCAAGGGAGCCTGGCAGGACGTGCCCGTGCGCCGCGCGAGCTCGGCGGCGCTCAGGTAGACCGGCGGATCGAAGTTGAGGACCGGCAGCGCGGCGACCGCGCGGTCATGCGCCCGGATCTTTCTCGACCGGTACAGGAAGGGCAGGCTGAGAAGCGCCAGCGCATAGGCGATCATGCCCACGGCGAACACGGGGCCCATCGCACCCTGGCCGGGGGCCAGCTGCACCACCAGCACCACCGCATAAACCATGAAGAGGGCAAGGAGCGCGACGACCAGACGCCACACGCGGTGCTCCCTCGGGCGCCACGGGCGCGGCAGCCCCGACCAGGGCTGCTCGATCCCGCAGTCGGGGCAGGTGACGGGGGCATCGATGTATCCGTACTCGCGCTTCTCGTTGATCATGCGCGCACGATCCTCGTCGAGCGCCGTGAGGGCCTCCGACGCGGACTCGGACGCGGCGTTGCGCGCCCGCTCCCTGGCGGCACTGCGACTGAGAACGTGGCCCATGCGCCGACCAGTGGCGGTCAGCTCGCACCAGGTGACCTCGGTCCGCCCGCAGCGGCTGCAGCGGTACACGACGGGCCTGCGCCCGGAGGCGGTCGAGGCGTACTCCACCAGGCCGGTGGGAACGATGACGGGAAGCACGCGTTCTCCCTTCCGAAGCAATTAACCCGCAAATAATGATTTCATATTCATATAATCGCAGGATTAAGGTTTGTGGATGTCAGATTTTGCGGGTTATTCGGCCGTCGCGGGCGCAGCGCCGGGAACGTGAGCGTCGGCGGCACCGAGGCCGAGGTCCACCCGGGGGGCGTCGGCCCAGAGGTTCTCAAGGCGGTAGAAGTCGCGCGTCTCGCGGCGGAACACGTGCACCACGACCGAGCCGTAGTCCACGAGCACCCACGAGAGGCCCTCGCGCCCCTCGCACGAGAGCGGCGAGACGCCGCAGTTGGCGCTCACGCGCTCGCGCACCTCGTCGACGATCGCGTCGACCTGGCGCGCGTTCTCGCCGGTGCAGATCAGGAAGTAGTCGCAGACGTCGGTCTTGCCGGTGAGGTCGAGGCAGACGACGTCGGCCGCCTTCTTGTCGTCGGCGGCGCGTCCCGCCACGCGGGCGAGCTCGAGCGGGGTCACACTCATGCGGTTCCCTCCTTGCGGGGTCCCCCGCCGCGGCGCGCGGCGAGGGCGTTGTAGGTGTCGATGGTTCCGGGCCAGAGGTAGCGTCCGCCCTCCAGCACGTAGACGATGCCGCCCACGAACGACTCCCAGAACAGGTCGTCGAGGGGGACGGCCCCGACGAGCGAGCGGGTGCGCTCGATGCCGGGCGAGGACGGCCTCAGCGGCTCGATGCCGTCGGCGACGAAAAGGACCTCGTCGAGCGGCGACATCTCGGGCGCCGCGGTCGTGTGGACCGCGACGGCGCGCCAGACCTCGTCAGGGAGCTCGGGGTAGCGCGCGGGCAGCGTGCGGGCCGCCACCATCCCGTGCAAGAGCGGCGAGACGAGCGCGGGGTCCACCCCGAGGTCGATGCCGAGCTCACGCGCCCGGGCCACGATCTCGCGGCCGCCCAGGGCCTTCTCCCAGTCGTGGAGGAGCCCCGCGGCGCGGGCGAGAAACTCGTCCACGCCGTAGGTCCGGGCGAGCGAGGCGGCCGTCTCCGCCACCGAGCGGGAGTGCGCGAGGCGTCGCGGCTTGGCCGCGAGCTGGCGCGCGAGGTCGGCGTCGATGCGGTCCAGGAGGGCCCGCTGGGCGGCGCTGAGGGCGTCTTTGCCCATCAGGCAACCACCTCCCGAGTCTGGCCGTAGCGGCTGCGCTGGGCCCCGTACAGGCCGTGCTTGTGGAGGTAGCCGGTGACCTGGTCGGGCGTCAGGTAGCGCAGGCTCTGGCCGCCGCGGACGCGCTCGCGCAGATGGCTCGACGAGATGGCGAGCGCCGGGACCGAGAGGTACGTCACGTCGAAGTCGAGCCCCGAGGCGGCGATGGCGTCCCAGGCGCGGTCGAGGTCGTAGCCGGGCCGCGTGGCCGCCACGAGGTGCGCGAGCCGCGCGATGTCGGCCGCGTCGCGCCACGAGACGATCTCGGTTATGGCGTCGGCGCCGGTGATGAAGTAGAACTCGACGTTGGGCGGGTAGAGCTCGCGCAGGAGGCGCAGCGTGTCGGCCGTGTAGGTGACGCCGGGGCGGTCGATCTCGAAGCGCGAGGCCACGAAGTGCGGGTTGTCGGCAGTGGCGAGCAGCGTCATGGCGAAGCGCTCCTCGCCCGAGGTGACCGCGCGGTCCTGCTTGAAGGCGGGGCTCCCCGCCGGCATGAAGGCCACCAGGTCGAGCCCCAGGTCGTCGAAGGCCTGCTCGGCGGTCACGAGGTGCCCGTTGTGAATGGGGTCGAAGGTGCCGCCCATGATGCCCAGGCGGTAGCGCCGGCCCTCGTCGAGCCCGAGCACCGGCAGGTCGCGCTCGCGCAGCCGCGCCACGTCCACGCTCATCGCACCTGCCCCTCCCCGCGCAGCAGGTACTTGGTGGTCGTGAGCGCCGAGGCCCCCATGGGGCCGCGGGCGTGCAGCTTCTGCGTGGAGATGCCGATCTCGCCGCCCAGGCCGAAGACCCCGCCGTCGGTGAAGCGCGTCGAGGCGTTGGCGTAGACCGCCGCGGCGTCGACGCCGGCGAGAAACGCCTCGCAGGCGGCGTAGGACTCGCTCACGATGGCCTCGGAGTGGCCCGTACCGTAGCGGTTGACGTGCGCGATCGCGGCGTCCACGTCAGCTACGCAGGCGACGCTCATCTTGAGGTCCAGGTACTCCGTGCCCCAGTCCGCCTCGGTGGCCTCCCCCATCGCCACGCCGGTCGCGGCGGCCACCTCGCGGGCCCGCTCGTCCCCCACGAGCTCCACGCCCCGCTCGTCCAGGGCGAGAAGCACCGGGGGCAGCAGGCGCCCGGCGGCGCAGGCGTCCACCAAGAGCGACTCGGCCGCGTTGCAGACGCCCGGGCGCTGGCACTTGGCGTTGACCACGATGCGCACGGCCTTCTCGACGTCCGCGTCGCGGTGCAGGTAGATGTGGCAGTTGCCGGTGCCCGTCTCGATCGTGGGGACCGTGGCGCCCTCCACGCACGCGCGGATGAGCGACGCGCCCCCGCGCGGGATGAGCGCGTCGATGAGGCCGGTGGCGGTGATGAGCTCGCGGGTCTGGGTGTGCGAGGCGTCGTCGGGCACGTACTGGACGGCATCGGCGGGAAGTCCCGCCTCGGCGAGGGCGTCGCGGCAGCAGGCGACGATGGCCTCGCAGGACTCCTGGGCGGCCGACCCGCCCTTGAGCACGCACGCGTTGCCGGAGCGCACGCACAGCGCGAAGGCGTCGGCCGTGACGTTGGGGCGCGCCTCGTAGACCACGGCGACCACGCCGAGCGGGACCGTGACCTGCTCGACGCGCACGCCGCAGTCGAGCGTGCGCCCGCCCACGACGCGCCCGAGCGGGTCGTCCTGGCGGGCGATCTCGTCGAGCGAGGCCGCGATGGAGGCGAGGCGCGCCTCGTCGAGCAGCAGGCGGTCCTGCAGCGGAGCGGGCATGTCGTTCGCGCGGGCGCGCTCGAGGTCGCGCGCGTTGGCGGAGGCGATGTCGGCCGCGCGCTCCCGCACGAGCCGCGCCGCCGCCTCGATGGCCCGCGAGCGCCGAGCCGCGCTCGCCAGTCCCAGCTCCGCGGACGCCTCGCGCGCGAGCGCCGCCCTCCTGCGTGCCTCGGCCATGTGTCTCCCCTTTCCCTAGAAGACGAGAAGGTCGTCGCGGTGGACGGCCGGCTGCGCGCGGTCCTGTCCCAGGAAGCGCGCGACGATGTCGAGCTTGAGCCCGCGGACGCGGGCCATGTCGTCGGAGGAGTAGCGGGCGATGCCGCGCCCGATGACCTCGCCGTCGTCCCCCACGACGGTGACGACGTCGCCGGCGTCGTAGGTGCCGCTCGTGGAGGTGACGCCCACGGGCAGGATCGAGGCGCCGCGCGCGAGCACGGCCCGCGTGGCGCCCCCGTCGAGCGCGATGGTGCCGCGCGGGACCTCGGCCAGGCCGATCCACAGCTTGCGGCCGCCCTCGTGGGCCGAGCCCGTCGCTGGCTCGAAGCGCGTGCCCAGCCGCTCGCCGTGGGCCACGTCGACGAGGACGTCCGGGCGGCGCCCGCGGCAGATGACGGTGGGGATGCCCGCCGCGAGCATCGCGCGGGCGGCGCGGAGCTTGGAGGACATGCCGCCCGTCCCGTAGGACGTGCCCGCTCCGCCCGCGACGGCCGTGAGGTCGTGGTCGACCTCGGTCACGCGCTCGATGAGGCGGGCGTCGGGGTGCTCGGTCGGGTTGGCGTCGTAGAGCCCCTCCACGTCCGAGCAGATCACGTAGAGGTCGGCGCCGAGCAGGGCCGCCACCAGGGCGCCGAGCATGTCGTTGTCGCCGAAGGCGAACTCGGCAGTGGAGAGGGTGTCGTTCTCGTTGACCACCGGCACGGCACCGAGCTCGATCAGGCGCCCGAGCGTGGTGCGCGCGCCGAGGTAGCCGTCGCGGTCCATGACGTCGCGCCGGGTGAGCAGGACCTGGCCGCACGGGATGCCCCGCTCGGCGAGGACGTCGGCGTAGGCCTGGGTGAGCCGCGCCTGCCCGGCCGAGGCGCAGGCCTGCAGGGTCGCGAGGTCGGTGGGGCGCTCGGACATCCCGAGCACGTCGCGGCCCGTGGCGGCCGCCCCCGAGGAGACCATGACCACGCGCGTGCCCTCGTCCATGAGGCGCGCCAGCTGGTCGCAGAGCGAGCGTATGAAGGCTCGGTCGAGCGAGCCGGCGTCGTCCACGAGCGTGGACGAGCCGACCTTGAAGACGACGAGGCGGCCTCCGTCCATCAGGCCTCGCTCTCGTCCGCGAGGCTCGCGGCCAGATCGTCGTCGGCGCGGGCGTCCTAGGGGGGCTCCTCGGCGCGCTCGGCGCCGGCGCCCTCGTAGGTGAAGGCGAGCTCGAGGATGCGGACCTCGTCTCCGCTCACGGCGCCGGCGCGGGCGAGCGCCTCGTCGACGCCGGAGCGCGCGAAGCGGTGCTGGAGGTAGGCCACGGCCTCGTCGTTGTCCCAGTCGGTCTGGACGACCATGCGCTCGACCTGTGTGCCGCTGACGCGCCAGGCGTGGCGCTCCTCGCGCGCCACGTGGACGCCGCGCTCGCGGCGCTGGCGCTCGCGCTCCCAGCGCTCGCTCGCCTCCTCGGCGCCCGGGCCCTCCTCGGCGCCCTCGGCCCTGAGCCGCGCGACCTCGGCGGCCGTCGCGCTCACGAGCGCGTCGAGCCCCTCGCCGGTCGCGGCCGAGACCGCGAAGAACGCGTGCCCGTCGCGCTCGGCGAGCGCGCGGAGGCGCTCCGCGGCGTCCTCGGTGCCCGGCAGGTCGCACTTGTTGGCGACCACGATCTGCGGCCGGGAGGCGAGCTCGGAGGCGTAGGCAGCGAGCTCGGCGTTGATGGTCTCGTAGTCCTGCTCAGCGTCGCGGCCCTCGTAGCCGCCCGTGACGTCGACCACGTGCAGGATGAGCGCCGTGCGCTCGATGTGGCGCAGGAACTGGTGGCCGAGCCCGCGGCCCTCGCTCGCGCCCTCGATGAGGCCGGGGACGTCGGCGAGGACGAAGGACTGCCCGCTCGCGGCCCGCGCCACGCCGAGGTTGGGCACGAGCGTGGTGAAGGGGTAGTCGGCGATCTTGGGGCGCGCCGCCGAGACGCGCGCGATGATCGAGCTCTTGCCCACGCTCGGCATGCCCACGAGCGCGGCGTCGGCCATGAGCTTCATCTCGAGCTCAATCCAGTGCTCGCGAGCCGGCTCGCCCTTCTCGGCGAAGGCCGGGGCGCGGCGCACCGAGGTCACGAAGTGGATGTTGCCGCGCCCGCCCGCGCCGCCCGGGGCCACCACCACGCGCTCCCCGGGACGGGTGAGGTCGGCGATCGTGTAGGCGGGGGTCTGCGTGGCCGCGTCGAGCTCGCGCACCACGGTGCCCACCGGAACGCGCAGCACGAGGTCGGCGCCGTCCTTTCCGTGGCGGCGCGCGCCCTGGCCGTGGGTGCCGCGCTCGGCGCGGAAGTGGTGCTTGTAGCGGTAGTCGATCAGCGACGAGAGCTGCGGGTCGGCCTCTACGACCACGTTGCCGCCGCGCCCGCCGTCGCCGCCGTCGGGGCCGCCCTTGGGCACGAAGGCCTCGCGCCGGAAGGACATGCAGCCGGCCCCGCCGTCGCCGCCGCGGACGTTGATGTGGGACAGGTCGGTGAAGGTGTTCTCCACGTGGTTCTCCTTTGCTCGGACCCCATGGTAGGACATGCGGCACGAGGCGTCCAACCGTCCGCGTCGCGCCAACGGGCCCCTGGCGCGCAAACGGGCCGCGATTGGGTGGCATCCTTGATGTCGGGTCGCCCTCAGGCGCCCAACTTGTGCCCCGATTCCGACGTTTGCCCAGTTGGGCGTCTCAGAGGGATCACGAGTTGGGCGCCCGGGCCGTCAGCCATATCAAGGATGCCACCCAATCGCACGGGGTTCGGATCAAAATCGGGCTTCCGGTCGACGCGTGCAAAAAAACGACCCCGCTCCCGACCGGGAACGGGGTCGCGACGTATGTGATGGGGATACCGCTTACGCCTCGCGGACGTGCACCTTGTGCTTGTCGCCCTTGGTGAACTCGACGGTGCCGGCGGTGAGGGCGAACAGCGTGTCGTCCTTGCCGATGCCGACGTTGTCACCCGGGTGGATGTGGGTGCCGCGCTGACGGACGAGGATCTCGCCGGCCTTCACAAACTGGCCGCCGTAGCGCTTGGTGCCCAGACGCTGGGCGTGGGAGTCGCGGCCGTTGCGCGAGGAGCCGAGACCTTTCTTGTGAGCCATGGGGTTACCTGCCTTCTGAACCGAGGAAAGAGACGACGAACTTACGCGGGGAGCTCAACGACCTTGATGCGCGTCAGGTTCTGACGGTGGCCGCGGGCGCGGTGGTAGCGCTTGCGCTTCTTGAGCTTGAAGACGAGGACCTTCTCGCCCTTGTGCTGGTCGACGACCTCGGCGGTGACGGACTTGCCCTGGAGGGGCTCGGAGCCAACGATGGTCTTGGTCCCGTCGTTCAGGAGAAGGACGGGGAGCTCGACCTTGTCGCCAGGCTGCGCGTCGAGCTTCTCGACGTCGAGGACGTCGCCCTTGGCAACCTTATACTGCTTGCCCCCAGTTGCTACGATTGCGTACATGTGCATGACCCTTCATTGCTGGCGTGAATGCAACAGTTGCTTATATTACAAGCAGCGTCTTGGCTCGTCAACACAGGTGTTGCCGTGACCCCGGCCGCAAGGGAAAAGACGGGCGGGGTCGCGCCGGGACGATGCGACCTTGCTCAGGATAGTGGTGCGCGGCCCGTCGCGCGCGCAGTGCCCAGAGGTTCCACAAGACGCCCATCATCCGACTCGTGCCACTGGCCGGTGCGGCGCACGCGGACGGACGCCGGCGCAGCGAGCCCGGCGCGCTCGAGGGCGGCGTCGAGAAGCGCCCGCGGGCGCAGCGCCCCGCCCGGTCCCGAGCGGGCGTCGAGCGAGAGCCGCACAATCCCGCCCTCCCCCGTCACGTGCGCGGACACGAGGGCGCGGGCGAGGTCCACGCGCTTGAGCTTCTCGCCGCGCCGGTAGGTGAGCTCGCCGGCGCCCGCGAGCGCGTCGACGGCCGCGGCCAGCTCGTCAGGACCGAACGGCGCGCCGGGAAGCTCGACCTCCCACGCCGAGCGGTCGAGCCAGGCCTCGAGCGCGGGCAGCCGCCCGTCCACGTAGGCGGCGCCGGTCGGGCGCAGCGCGGCGGGGGTCGCCGCGTGCAGCCGCTCGAGCGACTCGTCGGCGTCCACGCGCTCGTTCAGCCGAACGTCGTAGCACTCGCACGCGGACGACGCGCCCACCGGCAGCGCCTGCGTGAACTGGATGCGCATGCGCCGCGCGAAGCCGTTGCCCACCGAGAAGGGCAGGCGCGAGCGCCGCACGCAGCGCTCTATGGTCGAGATGAGGTCGAGGTGGCCCAGATAGGCGAGGCGCTCGTCCTTGACGAAGGTCACGCGCAGGCGCGCGAGCTCCGCCTTGGTCGGCAGGTCCTGGGGACGGGCCGTCGTGGGCTGCGGGCGCGCGGTCATGCCCTCACCCCCTGGATGACGTTGCGGACGCGCAGGGTCGGGCAGACGCCGCAGCCCGTGCAGCTCGCGCGCGTGCAGTCGGGCGTGGTCTCGCCCCGCGTGGCGCGCAGCCACTCGCGCTGCAGGTAGCCCTTGTCGACGCCCGGGGAGGTGTGGTCCCACGGCAGGGCGGCGGAGAGCGGCAGGTCCTCGCACGCCACGTCGGCCAGGTCGATGCCGCAGGAGCGCGCGGCCTCTGTCCAGGCCGCGAAGTCGAACTCGCTCGTCCACGCGTCGAAGGCGCACCCGCGCTCCCACGCGGCGCGCACCAGCTCGAAGCCCGCGCGGCCCATCCGCGACAGCGCCCCCTCGACGAGCGAGACGTCCGCGTCGTGGTAGGAGACGCGGATCGCGCGGTCGCGCACCTCGTGGAGCAGCAGCTGCTGGCGGCGGCGCACCTCGCCGGGGTCGAGCTGCCCCGCCCACTGGAAGGGCGTGAACGCCTTGGGCACGAGCACCGCCACCGAGAGCGACACCGACACGCCCGCGCGCGCCCCGGCCACCTCGCGCCCGATCGCGAGCACGCGCTCGGCCGTGCGCGCGATGCCGACCACGTCCTCGTCGGTCTCGGTCGGCAGGCCGATCATGAAGTAGAGCTTGCACCGGCGCCAGCCCTGCTCGAAGGCGTTTCTCGCCGCGCGCTCGATGTCGTCCTCGGTCACGTTCTTGTTGATGACGTCGCGCAGGCGCTGGCTCCCCGCCTCCGGGGCGAAGGTGAGCCCGCCCCTGCGGTTGCCGGCCACCGCGGCGGCCATCTCCACGCCGAACGAGTCGAGCCGCTGCGACGGGATGGAGACGCGCACGCCCGTCCCCTCGAGCCCCTCGTTCATGCGGCCGAGGATGGCCGCGCACTGCGAGTGGTCGGTCGTCGAGAGCGACGTGAGCGAGACCTCGTTGAAGCCCGTGGCGAGAAGGGCGCGGACGCCCTCGCCCACCACCTGGTCGGCGGGGCGCTCGCGCACGGGGCGATACGTCATCCCCGCCTGGCAGAAGCGGCACCCGCGCGCGCAGCCGCGCAGCACCTCGAGCGAGAGTCGGTCCTGGACGATCCCCATGTAGGGCACGATGCGCTGCGCGACGGCGGGCGTGGCGGCGAAGTCGCCCACGCAGCGCTTGAGCACGACCTCGGGCACGTCCTCGCCCGGGCGCGGCACGGCGCGCCCCCAGCGCGTGGTGGTCTCGTCCACGACCACGTCGTAGAGGGAGGGCACGTAGGTGCCCGGCACGCGCGCCAGGCGCCGCAGCACCTCGGCGCGGCTCGCGCCCTCGGCGCGGGCGTCGCGGATGCAGGCGCACGCCTCCACGATCGACTCCTCGCCGTCGCCGAGCAGCACCGCGTCGAGCGCCGGCGCGAGCGGCTCGCAGTTCCAGGCGGAGGGACCGCCCGCGAGGATGATCGGGTCGTCCTCGTCGCGCTCGTCGGAGCGCAGGGCGATGCCGGCGAGGTCGAGCGCCTCGAGCACGTTGGTGGCGATGAGCTCGTGGGCGAGCGTGAAGCCGATGGCGTCGAACGAGGCGAGCGGGGCCGCGCCCTCGAGCGAGAGCAGCGGCACGCCGCTCTCGCGCATGAGCGCCGCCATGTCGCGCCAAGGAAGGTAGCACCGCTCGCAGCTCATGTCGGGCTGGTCGTTTATCGCGTTGTAGAGGATGGCCACGCCGAGGTTGGGCTGGCCGACCTCGTAGACGTCCGCGTAGACCATGCAGAGGTGGAAGGGGCCGTCCTGCTCCTGGACCGAGCCCCACTCGTGGTCGAGGTAGCGCGCCGGGTGCTCGACCCGGGCGAGCAGCGGCTCGATCCGGTGGAAGAGGTTCTCTCGTCGTGCCCTCATCGTGCCTCCCCAATGGTCACGTACCCGTCTTCCTCGCTCGCGTCCCGCCCGGGCGCGGGGGCCGCCTCGCCGCCGGCCGCGCCCCGCGGCAGCGCCTCCCCCACGGAGAGCCGCGCCGAGAGGACCGCGCCGGTCGCGACCGTGCCCGCGGCGGCCACGAGCGCCCCCACGACGCGGCCCGGCAGCGCGGAGCGGCGGGCGATCGCGCGGGCGCAGGCGCGCCAGAGCGCCCCGAGCGCGCAGACGCCGCCGATGTCGGCGACGCGGGCGAGGCCGGCTCCCCGCCCGTGGGCCGCGGCCAGCTCGAGGGCGAGGGCGACCTGGTTGGCGCACATGACCGGGAGGTCGGCGCCGCGGACGAGCGGGAGCGCGGCCACGGTGGCGTTTCTCGCCGCGCAGGCGCGGACGAGCTCCTCGCAGACCGCGGCCCGGCAGACGGGAAAGGCCGACGCCAGGGCGAGCGGACGGGCGCAGGCCCCCGCGAGCCAGGGGCCGATGACCCCCGCCGCCCCGTCGGCGGACGCGACCTCGAGCAGCTCGGCCCCCTCGGGGGCGCGGGCGCAGGAGCCCGCGGGCAGCACGAGCGCCGTCGGCTCGCCCGAGGCGGCGAGTCGGGAGGCCGCGGCGGCCCCCGCCCCGTCCGAGCCACCCAGCACGAGCGCGGCGTCGCAGGCCTCGCGGGACGCCGCGGCGCGGTCGTCGCCCACGATCAGGCGGGCGCCCCCGCGCGCGGGCACGAGGGCGTCGCGCGCGGCGAGCGCGAGCCAGCGCGGGCACGACTCACAGACGACCACGCGCAGGGCCACCGGCCCGCGGGACTCGCGCAGCGCGGAGCGCCCCGCCCCGGTGACCTCGGCCGCGCGGCCGACGCTGAAACCACCTCTCATCGGATGCCCCCTCACGCCGCTCGCTGCCGGTGGCGCCACACGGACTGGACCATTCCCACGGACCCGAGCTGGACGATCATCGACGAGGAGCCGTAGCTCACGAACGGCAGCGGGATGCCCGTGATCGGCATGATGCCGATGCACATGCCCACGTTCTCCAGGACCTGGAAGGTCCACATCGCCACGCAGCCCACGAGCACGAGGCGCGGGAACATCGCGTCGGTGCGCATGGCCAGGAGGATGGTGGACACGATCATCCACGCGTACAGGCCGAGCAGCACGACCGAGCCCACGAACCCGAACTGCTCGGCGTACAGCGAGAACACGAAGTCGGTCTGGGCCTCGGGCACGAAGCCGTTGAGTGCCTGCGTGGCGTTGCCGAGGCCCTTGCCGAGAAACCCTCCCGAGCCCACGGCGATCATAGCCTGCTGGAGCTGGTAGCCCACGTTGGTGGGGTCGATGCTCGGGTCGACGAAGACGAGCAGGCGGTTGAGCTGGTACTGCTTGAGGATGTGGAAGGGGAACCAGTCCGCCAGAGACGTCCCCACCACGAACGCCGCCACCGCCACGATCAGCGCCACGGTCCCGAGCACCCAGGCGCGCGGCGCGCCCGAGACCGTGATGACCACGGCGCCGATGAAGAAGATGACCAGGCCCGTGCCCAGGTCGAGCGACAGGATCAGCAGCAGCGGGACGAGCAGGGTCCCGCAGAGCCTGGCGTAGTCGCGGAAGGTCTCGATGCGCCCGTTGTACTGCGCGCACGCGGACGCCATGAGGAAGATGACGACGAGCTTCGACGGCTCCGAGGGCTGGAAGCGGATCGGGCCGAGCTTCACCCACCCCATCATGCCGTTGACCTCGTAGCCGAGCCCCGGGACGCGCGGCAGCACCATCAGCACGCACGCCAGCACGAACAGCGCCGTGGTGAGGTTCGAGAGCGCCCGGCAGTCGTAGCGCCAGACGACGATCGCGAAGACGAGGCCGAGGGCGATGCCCCCGAGGTGGCTCACGAAGTTGGCGGCCTCGAGCGTGAGCGAGGCCGACCAGATGGTGACCACGCCGAGCAGCACGATGAGGAGGGCGGGGATGAGCTGGGACAGGTAGACCCCGTCGAGCCGCCCGCGCCGGCCCCCCACGCGCGAACCGCCCGCGCCGCGCGACGCGGGGCCGCCCACGGCGGCAGCCTGTGACTCGAGTGCCATCGCTCCCCTCCCCCTAGTCTCCGGTCGCCACGGCGCTGGACCCGTCGGGCTCGTCGTAGATGGCCCCGAAGACGTCGCGCACCACGAGCATGGCCGACGAGGAGCCCCAGTCGGCGCCGTCGACGTTCGAGACGATGACGTACTTGGGGTCCTCGACGGGGCCGTAGCCCCCGAACCAGCAGCAGTTGCGGTCGAGGTAGGTCTGCTCGGCCGTTCCCGTCTTGCTCGCCACCTGGATGCTCAGGTTGGTCCAGTGCGCCGCCTGGCTCTGCGACTCCCGGTAGGTCACGCCGAGCATGCCGTCGCGCACGAGCGTGCGATAGGAGTCGTCCTCCTCGACGTCGAGGCTCTGCTCGGCCCGGTACTCCGTGACGAAGCCGTCGCCCACCTTCGCGCGCACGCCGCGCAGGACGTGCGGGCGCCACGCGGGGCCGCCGTTGGCGATGCTGCTGTAGGCCTGGGCCATCTGCAGCGCGGTCACCAGCAGGTCGCCCTGGCCGATGGCGATGTTGCAGTTGTCGCCGCCCTTCCAGGTGGCGTCGTCGTCGGAGTAGCCGAGCCCCTTGTAGTAGTCCCACTTCCAGGCGGCGTCGGGCACGCGACCGGACACCTCCCCGTCGAGGTCGATGCCGGTGACGGAGCCGAGCCCGTAGGCCCGGAAGGTCTCCTGCATGCCCTCTGGGTCGGTCTCGGAGTAGTAGAACCCCTTGCCGATCTCGTAGAACACCACGTCGCACGAGTAGGTGATGCCGTTCTGGAGGTCGATGGGCCCGTGGCCGCTCTCGTTCCAGCAGCGCATGACGCCCCCCGAGCGGTCGCCGGACCACGACCACCAGCCGTTGCACGTGTAGGTGGAGCCGGTGGTGGCCACGCCGGCGTTGAGGGCGGCGAGGGCCGTGAGCGGCTTGATGACCGAGCCGGAGGGGTACTGGCCCGCGATGGCGCGGTTGAGCATCGGGTAGTTGGCGTCCTCGGCCTGGAGCTCGTCCCAGTCGGCCTGCGAGATGCCGCCGGTGAAGACGTTGGGCGAGAAGGTCGGGTAGCTCGCCATCGCGAGCACCTCCCCGTTGGTGCAGTCGAGCGCGACCAGACTGCCGCCGACGCAGTCCCGCCCCGCGTCGCGCTGCTGCGTGACGATGCGCTCCAGGGACTCCTCGGCCGCGCGCTGCAGGTCGATGTCGATGGTCAGCACCACGTCGGAGCCGGCCTCGGGCTCGATGTTGGTCGAGTAGCCGAGCACGGCGCCGTCGGCGTTCACGAAGACGGTCTGCTCGCCCCGCACGCCCGCGAGCACGCTCTCGTAGGAGAGCTCGACGCCCGACTGCCCCACCACGTCGCCGGAGCGATAGGAGACGCCCCCCTCGACGTCCTGGCTCGCCTCAAGCTGGTCGGTGGTCACGGTGCCGGTGTAGCCCACCACGTGCGCGGCGAGCGAGCCGTAGGGATAGGAGCGCTGGGTGCGCTGCTCGACCGAGACCCCCTCGAAGGCCTCCGGGTGCTCCCCGATGAAGGCCACGACGCGGCGGGAGACGTCCACGGACACCACGCGCGGGGCCTGGGCACCCTCGGTGGCGTCCTGGAGCTTGCGGCGGACCGCCTGCGCGGGCATGCCGATGAGGTTGGCGAGCAGCTGCACCTCCACGGTGTCGTCGATGACATCGGAGTCGGCCACCACCGTCAGGCTCGAGCGGTTCCCCACGATCTCGCGCCCGTTGCGGTCGAGGATGCGGCCGCGCGGGGCCTGCGTGTAGACGGTGCTGCGCCGGTTGCTCTCGGCCTGCTCCGCGTACTGCTCGCTGGAGACGAGCTGCATGGACCACAGCCGCGCCACGAGCGCCGAGAAGATCGCGCCCACGCCGACGGCCAGCCCGACGAGGCGGTTGGACGACTTCTTCTCGCCGGACGAGTCCGCGCCACCCGCGGCGCGCGGGGCCTGCCCGCCGATGTCGAGCGTGAAGTTGGCCTCCGAGCGGCCGAACACGAGGAAGACGACGACCAGCGCGAGCGCGAGCACCACGCACACGATGACTATGACGAGCGAGAGGTCCACGCCCCTACAGCCCCCTCCCGGAAAGGTGGCTGCCGCGGCGACGGCCCCCAAGCGAGGAGCCGGGGGTGCGCGCGCGGTTGAGGAGCCAGGCGAAGGGGAGGAACGCGACGAGCGTGAGCGCGGCGGTGGGCAGGGCCCTGAGGAAGAGCGCGTCGACGAGCGAGTCGCTCTGCCCCACCAGCAGCATGGCGAGGTGGTAGACGAGGGCGACGGCCAGGTCGGCCACCGCGAACCGCGCGACGCACAGGCCGAGGTCGCCCGCCGCCCGCTCGCGGCCCTCGCCGGACAGCAAAAACGAGGCGACCGTCAGGCAGAACGCCATGAGCCCCACCGGGCCGGTCGTGCACAGGTCGAAGACGAGCCCGGCGAGAAACCCCGCGACCACCGCGCGGGAGGGCGGCGCCGAGAGGGACACGCTGACGGCGAAGACGAGCGCGAAGTTGGCCCGACCGTTGCCGAGCCCCACGTTGGGCGCGAGCGCGAGCTGCGCCACGAGGCACACCGCGGCGACGACCGCCGTGGTCCGGGCCTCACGGTTCCTGTCGGCTACCTGCACGCTCCCCCCCTTACTCCGCGTCCCCGCCGGACGTGCCGGCGTCGTCTGTGGCGCCGGCGTCGTCGGTCGCTCCGTCGTCGGAGGCTCCCTCGTCCGAGCCGTCGCCGGACGAGGCGCCGTCCTCGCGCTCCTGCCGGTCCGCCTCGGCGATGTCCTCGGCGCTGCCCTGCTGCTCCTCGGTGAGCGAGGTGATGACGAGCACCTCCTCCACGCGGGAGGGATCGGCGTAGAGGTCCACGACGATCGTGAGGTACATGTCGCCCGGGCTGCTCTCGACGCTCGCCACCTCGCCGACGGGCAGCCCCTTGGGGAAGACGCCGCCCAGCCCGCTCGTGACGATGACGTCGCCGACGTTGACCTGCTCGCTCGTGCGCACCAGCTCGAGGGTCACCTCGCCGGTCGCCGAGCCCTGCAGCATGCCCTGGGCGCGCGAGGACTGCACCATCGCAGATATCGAGGAGTTCTCGTCGGAGAGCAGGCGCACGGTGGAGCTCGTCGCCCCGCTCGAGACGATCTGCCCGATGACCCCGCTCGAGGCCGTCACCGGCATGCCGGCGGTGAGCCCCGACGAGCTCCCCTTGTCGATCGTGACCGTGGAGCTCCACGAGTCCGTGGAGCCCGAGATGATGTGGGCGCCCGTGGAGGTGAGCTGGCTGGTGTCCTGCAGCTCGAGCAGCTCGCGCAGGCGGTCTGCCTCCCCCACGTCCTCCTCAAGCTCGGCGTTGCGGGCCCGCAGCTCGTCCACCTCGGCCTGGAGGTCGGAGAGCGTCGCCTGGTCGGCGGTCAGATTGGAGAATATGTTGCCGAGGCCGCGGAACGGGGCGGCGGCGGCCGACCCGAGCAGCCGCACGGGCGTGGTCACGGTCTGGAAGGCGCCGCGGACGGCCCCCAGCGGGCCCGACTCGCCCGTCTGGCAGCTGAGCGTGAACAGCGCGACGGACGCGACCAGGCACGCGACGAGGGCGCGGACGCCCGATGACTGCTTGCGCGTCGTGGGTCCCAGGGTCGGGGCCGCTCCCCTCCCCCTCGAGCTCAGCTGCACGCTACTGCGCCGTGCTCTGGACGAAGCCGCCGGACAGCGCGTTGGCCTCGAGGACCTTGGCGCAGCCCACCACGACGTTCTCGAGCGCCGTGGGGCTCACGTTCACGGGCACGCCCGTCTCCTCGCGCAGGCGCTGGTCGAGCCCGCGCAAAAGGCCGCCGCCGCCCGTGAGCAGGATGCCGTAGTACATCAGGTCGGACGCGAGGTCGGGCGGGGTCACGTCGAGCGCGTCCTTGACGGCCTTGGTGACCTCGTCGAGCGGGCGGTCGAGGGCGCGGCGGATCTCCTCGCTCTCGATGCGCACCGTCTTGGGCAGGCCGCTCATCACGTCGCGGCCGTTGACCTCCACGTCGAGCTCCTCGGCGAGCGGCGCCGCGGAGCCGACCTTGATCTTGATGTCCTCGGCGGTCCGCTCGCCGATGGAGAGGTTGTAGGCGTCCCGCACGTGCTCGAGGATCGTCTGGTCGAACTCGTCGCCGGCGGTGCGGATGGACTGCGAGACCACGATGCCGCCCATCGAGATGACGGCGACCTCGGTGGTGCCGCCGCCGATGTCGACGACCATCGAGCCGGTGGGGTCCTCGATCGGCAGGTCGGCGCCGATGGCCGCGGCCATGGGCTCCTCGATCAGGTAGGCCTGGCGCGCGCCGGCCTGGATGGTGGCCTCGAAGACCGCGCGCTTCTCGACGGACGTGACGCCGGAGGGCACGCACACCACCACGCGCGGTCGCGGCGACCAGGGGTAGCGGCGCTCGCGGGCCTTCTCGATGAAGTAGCGGAGCATGACCTCGGTGACGTCGAAGTCGGCGATGACGCCGTCCTTGAGGGGGCGCTCGGCGATGATCGAGCCGGGCGTGCGGCCGATCATGCGCTTGGCGTCGGCGCCCACGGCCAGGACGCGGCTCTCGGACTTGTCGATCGCCACGACCGAGGGCTCGTTGATCACGATGCCCTGCCCGCGGACGGCCACGAGCGTGTTGGCCGTGCCGAGGTCGATGGCGAGGTCGCCGCCGTACTCACCGAAGAGGGAGTCAATGATAGACATGCTCGGTTCCTACTCAGTGGTCGCGAGGTAGGTCGGCTCGACGGAGCTGACCTTCCAGCCGATTCCGTCGCGCACCATCTCGATGGTGTAGTCCTGCTCCCCGCCGCCGGCGAGCGTGGCGGTGAGCGTCACGGTGGACGTGCTCATGGAGCGGTCCACCCCGTTGACCGTGACCTCGGCGCCGGAGGGCAGCACGTCGGACATCTCCTGGATCTGCGCGCTCGAGGTGCCGGGGGCCACGTAGGGGGCGATGTCGGACCCGTCGCTCTTGGCGCCGAAGAGCTCCTCGGCAACGGCCTGCTGCGTGGGCCAGCCGTAGCCGCTCACGTAGGCGAAGGCGGCGGCGCCGGCGAGCAGGACCAGCAGCACGAGGATAACGAGGAAGACCTTGAGGCCGGTGCGGCGGTGCTTGCGGCGCGCCTTGCGGTCGTGCTTATCCTGCTCGACGATGTCCTCCTCGCGGATCTCGAAGAAGCCGGTGTCCTCGGGCGACGGCATGAGCTCGCCGGAGGCACCGGTGGGGTCGAGCGGGTCGTAGGAGGTGACGCCGTAGCCCGCGGCGGCGAGCATGGCGTCGGTCTCGGAGGGGCGGCGCTGGCCGATGGAGGCAACGGCCTTGCGGGCGGCGTCGTAGGAGGCCTGGGCCTCGGGGGTGAGCGTGAGGGTGCCGTCGGCCGTGGCGTGCGCGAAGGCGTCGACGGCCTCGTTCATGCGGTTGGCGGCCACGTAGGCGAGCGCGAGGTCGCACCAGATCCGGTTCTGGCTCTCGAGCGGGCCGGTGAAGTCGAGCGCGGTGCGGTAGGCCTCCACGGCGTCCACCGGGCGGCCCAGGCGCATGAAGCAGCTGCCGAGGTCGGACAGGGCGAGCGACGGCGCCGGGTTGGACTCGTCGATCGCGGCGCTGCGGTAGGCGATGCCGGCGTTGCGGACGTCGCCCAGCCGCTCGTAGGCGCTGCCGAGGGCCATGTAGGCCTTGTAGGGCGTGGCGTAGGAGTCGTCGGAGACGGCCTCGGTGAGCGAGGCGACGGCCTCCTCCGTGCGGCCGGCGGCGAGCAGCGCGCGGCCGCGGTTGCAGCTCAGCGCGCCGCGCTTGCCGTAGGACGCGTCGGCGAGCGCGGCGGCGTAGGCGGCCGCGGCGGCGTCGTACTGGCCGAGCTTCATGTAGGCATTGCCGCGCAGGTGCTCGACCTCGCCCGAGGTCTCGCCGGGGGCGACGGCCTGACCGAGCAGGGTGACGGCACCGAGCCAGTCGGCCTGCTGGTACGCGCGCTTGCCGGATTCGAAAGCCTGTTGGTTCACGTTTCTCTCCCCCTCGCAGGAGCCGGGCGCTACGCCTTCGCGTGCTCGATCCTGATGCTGTTGATGACGTCGCCCGCGCGGAGCAGGTCGATGACGTCTCTTCCCTCGATGGTCTGCCCGAAGACGGTGTAGCCCGAGTCGAGGCCGTGCTGCGGCCCCAGGCAGAGGTAGAACTGCGAGCCCGCCGAGTCGGGGTCCTGGGAGCGCGCCATCGCGAGCGCGCCGTCCTCGTGGGAGTTGCGCGGGTTCACGCTGAACTCCTCGCGGATGCGGTAGCCCGGCCCTCCCGTGCCCGGCCGGCCGCTGGGGCCCGCCTCGCCGCGCGCCACCTGCTCGGGCGTCATGTCGCGCGTGTTGGGGCAGCCTCCCTGGATCACGAAGCCGGGGACGTAGCGATGGAACTTGAGGCCGTCGTAGAAGCCGGAGGAGGCCAGCTCGCAGAAGTTGGCCACGTGCACCGGCGCGCCGGCGCCGTCGAGCCTCACGCGGATGGTGCCCCGCGAGGTGTCGATGACCGCGACCTCGTCGCCTGTGACCTCGTAGGTCGGGGTGTAGAGCTGGTCGGCGAGAAAGCCCATGTCCCCTCCTTAGCGTCGCCGTCGGCGGGCGTGCCCGCGCGCGTGTTCAACTCAATGATTCTATCAGGACGCGCACGGTTTCACACATTCGGCAGACGCGGCGCGCGGGCGACGGCGCTAGGAGGCGTCCTCGGCGGTCGGGGCCCAGTCGTCGTAGTTCCGCTCGAAGAGGGCCCGGTAGTCCGATGCGCCGGCGAGCGTCGAGCTGACCGAGTCGGCGACCGAGGTCGCGTCGTCGGCGCCCGCCGCCTCGCCCCAGGCCGCGGTGAGGGCGTCGCAGCGGTTGCGCAGCCAGTTGGCGAGGGTCACGAGGTGCTCGAGCTCCTCGGCGTAGGCGCCGTCGTCGTCGGAGAGCGTGCTGGACGACGATATGAGGTTCGAGACGTCGATCGACACGGACCGCGCGCCCGAGAGGCCCTCGTCGGCGTCAGACTCCACGACGCCCGTGACGAGCGCGCGCAGCGCGTCCTCGCTCTCGTCCACGCGCTCGGCGAGCTGACCGAGCCGCTCGTACGCCGAGGAGATCGCCTCGAGCGGCGTGGCCGGCTGGTCGTCGCCCGTGGAGCCATCGTCGGAGCCGGAGCCCGCGTCCTGGCCCGAGAGCGTCTCGACCGTTCCGGGGAAGCCCGAGTACGTGGTGTCGGCGGGCTCGCTCGCGCGCGTCCGGGTGGCGGCCGGGTCCCAGGGGTGCGTGATGAGCAGCGTGGCGCCGCCCACCACCACCACGGCGAGAAGGGCCGCGAGCGCGAAGACGCGCGGGCGCGGGATGCGGTCGCGCGCGGCCGCGCGGCCCGCGTCGTCGTCGGCCGGCGGGATGGCGCTCTCGATGCGCGTCATGACGCCGGTGCGGCCGGTGCCGTCCTCGTCGTCCGCGATGTCGGGCAGGTCGAGGTCCCGCTCGCGCCGGGCCGGACGCTCGGGGGCCACGCGCGTCCCGCACTTGGGGCACGTGGTCTCCCCGGGCGCCACCAGCGCCCCGCAGCCGGGGCACCAGCTGGCCTCGGAGAGGGATATGCGCCGCGTCACGTCGAGCTGCGCGTGGCAGCGCGGGCAGACGAGCGCGCCGTCGTCGACGCGCGCGCCGCAGCTGGGGCAGGTCAGCACCGGGCCTCCTCCCCTCCCGCGAGACGGTCGAGCACGTAGGGCAGGATGCCGCCGGAGGCGAGGAAGGCCCCCTCCATCGGCGTGTCCACGCGCACGGCGCAGGAGAACTCGGTGACGGTGCCGTCGGGTCGCGTGGCGCGCACGCGCGCGGCGCGCGGCTCCGGCAGCCCGCCGCCGAGGTCGACGGGCTCCACGTCGAAGGTCTCGTCGCCGCGGATGCCCAGCGAGTCCGCCGTCTCTCCCTCGGGGAGCTGCAGGGGCAGCACGCCCATCTGCACGAGGTTGGAGCGGTGGATGCGCTCGAAGCTCTCGGCGATGACCGCGCGCACGCCCAGCAGGAGCGGTCCCTTGCCCGCCCAGTCGCGGCTGGAGCCGGAGCCGTACATCTTGCCGGCCACCACGACGAGCGGGACGCCCGCGGCGCAGTAGGCCTCCGCGGCGTCGAAGACGCTCTGGACCTCGCCGGTGAGCAGGTTGGTGGTCCACCCGCCCACGCGGCCGCCGGCCAGCGCGTTTCTCAGCCGCACGTTGGCGAAGGTGCCGCGCGCCATGACCTCGTGGTTGCCCCGGCGCGCGCCGTAGGTGTTGAAGTCGGCGGGGGCGACGCCGTGCTCGGTGAGGTAGCGCGCCGCCGGGGAGTCGGGCGCGATGGCGCCGGCCGGCGAGATGTGGTCGGTGGTCACGAAGTCGCCGAGCAGCGCGAGCGCCCGCGCGCCGCGCACCTCGAAGACGTCCGAGCGGCGGGCGATCTCGAAGTAGGGCGGGCGCCGCACGTAGGTCGACGCCTCGTCCCACGAGAAGGTGTCAGAGGGCTCGGACCCGAGCGCCCGCCAGGCGGCCGACCCCTCCATGAGGCCCCGCGCGCCCTCCTCGAAGAGCGTCCCGTCGAGATGGGCGGCCAGCTCGGCGGCCACGTCGGCGTCGGTGGGCATGACGTCGGCGAGCATGACCGGCTCGCCGTCGGCGCCCGTCCCCAGCGGCTCGGACGCGAGGTCCACGTCCACGGTGCCCGCGATCGAGTACGCCACCACGAGCGCGGGCGCGCAGAGGTAGTTCTGGCTCACGTCGGGCGAGATGCGCCCCTCGAAGTTGCGGTTGCCCGAGAGCACGCTCGTGAGCTCGAGCTCGCGCGCGCGCGCCCTGAGGCACGCCTTGATCTCGCCGGAGTTTCCGATGCAGCTCATGCAGCCGAAGCCGCACGTGAAGAAGCCCAGCTCGCGCAGGGGCTCGTCGAGCCCACAGCGCCTGAGCAGAAGCTCCGTGGCGTGGCTGCCCGGGGCGAGGACCTTCTTGACCCACGGCTTGGGAGAGAGGCCGCGCGCGCGGGCGTTTCTCGCCAGGAGCCCCGCCGCGACCATCATCGCCGGGTCGGTGGCCGTCGTGCAGCTCGTGATCGCGGCGATGGCGATGGCCCCGTGGCCGAGCGGGCCCGCGCCCTCGACCTCCACGCGCTCGGAGAGGTCGCGCCCCGCGGCGCGGGCGGCGTCCTCGAAGCGTCCCTTGAGGCCGCCGACGCCCACGCGGTCGTGCGGGCGCGACGGGCCGGCGAGCGAGACCTCCACGGAGGAGAGGTCGAGCTCCAGGGTGCGGGCGTAGACGCGGCCCGCGTCCCCCTCGCCGCCGTAGACGCCCTGGGCCTCGAGGTAGGCGCGCGCGAAGGCCACCTCCGCCGGGTCGCGCCCGGTGAGCTCGAGGTAGTCGCAGGTGACGTCGTCGGTGGGGAACAGCGTGGCGGTGGCGCCGTACTCGGGCGTCATGTTGGCCACGCAGGCGCGCTGGGTGGCGCTGAGCGCCGCCACGCCCGGGCCCGTCACCTCCACGACCTGGCCCACGACGCCCTCCGCGCGCAGGAGCTGGGCCACGGTGAGCGCCACGTCCATGCCCGAGACGCCGTCTGCCGGCGCCCCCGTCAGGCGCAGCTCCGTCACGGGGGGCACGAGCATCGAGACGGGCTGTCCCAGCGAGGCGGCCTCGGCCTCGATGCCGCCGACGCCCCAGCCGAGCACGCCCAGCCCGTTGGCCGTGGTGGTGTGCGAGTCGGTGCCGACGAGCGTGTCGAAGCAGGCGAGCTCGTCGGACGCCAGCGCGTCGGTGGCGACCACGCGGCAGAAGCGCTCGATGTTCAGCTGGTGGCAGATGCCGCCGCCGGGCGGCACGATCTCCACGTTGTCGAAGGAGCGGCTCGCCCACTTGAGGAAGGCGAAGCGCTCGCGGTTGCGCTCGGCCTCGAGCGCCTCGTTGGCCTCGGCGGCGCCCGCGCGCTCGGACACGTCGGCGATGACCGAGTGGTCGACGATCAGCGTGCAGGGGATCTTGGGGTTGACCGTCCTCGGGTCGCCCCCGCGCGCCGCCATCGCGTCGCGCATCGCGGCGAAGTCGACGAAGACCGGCACCCCGGTGAAGTCCTGGAAGAGCACGCGCGCGGGCATGAACTCGATCTCGTCGCCCGCGCGGCCGGCCAGGCCCGCCTCGAGGACGGCGGCCGCCCCGCGCGCCGCCGCCTCGTCGCTCGCGGCGCGGCGCACCACGTTCTCCAGCAGGCAGACGAGCGCGCGCGGCAGCCGGTCCGCGCCCGGCAGGCCCGAGACCACCACCGCCGGGCGCGCGACGCCCCCGGCCTCGACCGTGCTCGTCCGCCGCGCGGCCGCGACCGCCGCGAACAGGTCGTCCCTAACCTCTGCCATGATGGCTCCCCTCAACCTTGCTCACGAGCCGCGCGAAGCGCGCGCTTGTCTCGTAGCCCGCGAGCGAGCGGTCGTACATGACGTTGAACAGCGCCACCGCCGCCAGGCCCGCGACGACGATGACCGCCCCCATGCTAGCGTCCATGTCCACGAACTCGAAGAACGAGCGGCCCACCGTACACCCAAGCGCAACAATGGCCACGATGACGGCGAGAAGGACCGCCCGCAGCGGCGTGAGCGGCTGGGAGATGCGCCAGATGAGCGCGATGCCCACGAAGGCCACGAGCACGGTGCAGACCGTTGAGATCTCGTCAAAGGAGTGCTCGAGCGCGCGGCCCACGACGAGCTCGGCGAGGAGCGCACAGAGGATGGCCGCCGACGCGGGCAGCGAGCGCGCGAGCACGTTGGCGAGGAAGCTCCCGCGCACGCGCTCGTGGTTGGGCTCGAGGGCGAGCACGAACGACGGGATGCCGATCACCGCCGTGGAGAGCAGCGACATCTGGATCGGGATGAACGGGTACGGGGGCATCACGATGCAGATGAGCGCGAGCACCGCGGTGAAGACGGTCTTGACGAGGAACAGCGACGCCGAGCGCTGCAGGTTGTTGATCGAGCGGCGCCCCTCGGCCACGACCTCGGGCATGTGCGCGAAGTCGTTGTCGGCGAGCACGATCTCCGAGACGTTGCGCGCCGCGGCCGAGCCCGACGCCATGGCCACCGAGCAGTCGGCCTCGCGCAGGGCGAGCACGTCGTTGACGCCGTCGCCGGTCATGGCCACGGTGCGCCCGCGCCGGTGCAGGGCGCGCACGAGCTCGCGCTTCTGCTGCGGGGTCACGCGCCCGAACACGCGGGCCCCATCGACCGCCGCGTCGAGGTCCTCGGGCGTGGCCAGCGTGGTGGCGTCCACGTACCGCTCGGCGCCCGGCACGCCCACGCGCGCGGCGATGGCCGAGACCGTGCGCGGGTCGTCGCCCGAGATGACGCGCAGCTCCACGCCCTGCTCGAGGAAGTAGCGCATGGTCTTTGCCGCCGTAGGGCGGATCTGGTCGCGGATGGCCACGCAGCCGAGGAGGCGCGGGGAACCCACGACCCGGTCGGCTTCGTCGAAGCCGTCGGACTCGGCCACCACGAGCACGCGCTCGGTGGCGTCGAGGGCCTGCGTGAGCGCGTCGGCCTCGCCGGCGCGCCCGGCCCCCAGCACGAAGGCCGCGGCACCCATGACCAGCGCGCGGCCGTCCGCCGTCACGCACCCGGAGTACTTGCGCGCGGACGAGAAGGGCACCGCGCGGGCCGCGGGCGCCGCGTCCCTCTCGCCCTTCTCGCCCACGTAGGCGAGGATCGCGCGGGCGGTCTCGTTGGCGTCGGCCTCGTTGGCGCGCGTGACGCGCGCGAGCGCGACGACGACCTCGTCGGCGGCGCGGCCGGGCGCGGGCACGACGTCGGAGACCTCCATCTCGCCGGTGGTGATCGTGCCAGTCTTGTCCAGGCAGAGCGTGTCCACGCGCGCGAGGGTCTCAACGCAGTAGGCCTGCTGCACGAGGACCATGCGCCGGCCCAGGCGGAAGGTCGCGATCGCGAGCACCGACGAGGTGAGCAGCACGAGCCCCTGCGGGATCATGCCGATGACCGCGGCCACCGAGGTGAGGATCGCGTCGGAGGGGGTGCCGCCATCCATGAGCAGCGAGCGCAGGAACAGCCCCGCGCCCAGCGGGACGAGCACCACGGTGCCCAGCCGGATGATCGCGCGCAGGGTGTCCTGGATCTCGGAGCGCACGGGCTTGACGTACTTGGCCTCCGCGTTGATGCGCGCGGCGTAGCCCTCGGCGCCCACGCGCGTGACGCGCGCCACGAGGCTGCCGGCGTCCACGAAGCTGCCCGAGAGCAGCTCGTCGCCGGGGCCCTTGGAGACCGGGGTCGACTCGCCGGTGAGCAGGCTCTCGTTCATGCTCACATGGCCGGAGACGATGACGCCGTCGGCGGGCACCTGGTCGCCGTGGGCCAGGCGCACGAGGTCGTCGGCCACCAGCTCCGAGGGCGCCACGCTGCGCTCCCCGGAGGCGCGGATGACCGTGACCTCCTTCTGCGTGAGAATCGTGAGCCGGTCCACCATGCGCTTGGCGCGCAGCTCCTGGCCCACGCCGATGAGCAGGTTGGCGGCCACGACCACCATGAAGAGCATGTTGCGGTACTGGCCGGTGACGAGCACGAGCACGGCCAGCGCGAGGTTCACGGCGTTGAACAGCGTGAGCGCGTGCTCGGCCACGATCTGGCCCACGGACTTGGTGCGCACGTCGGTGTTGGCGTTGGTGCGCCCCTGGGCCACCCGCTCGGCGACCTCCTCGTCCGTGAGGCCCGCGAGGCCCTGGTCCTTCTCGCCCGTCATCGCTCCCCTCCCGTCGCGTGCGGCGTCCATTGTGCCACGGGACGGCCGGGGTGACGGAATCCTTACGAAAAAGAGAGACGCGGCGGCCATGTGACGGGCGACGGGTGGCGCGCCGCAGTTCCGGATTCGCGAGTGCACGAAATTATTGATATCCATCCGGCTTTGAAGCCCCTCTTGCCCACAAAACCGCAGGTCACGAGAAGTCCGCGCCATCGAACTTAGCACGAATATCAATAATTTCGTGCACTCGCGTAAGGGGAGGCGCGCGCAAAGGGCCCGGTCACCACATGGCGACCGGGCCCGAACGTGCGATGGTGCGCCCAGGGGGATTCGAACCCACGACCTTCTGCTCCGGAGGCAGACGCTCTAATCCACTGAGCTATGGGCGCGTGCGGGTGACAGTATAGCCGATTCGGCGAGAAGCGCCAGCGACGGCGCGCCTACGAGAGGTCGAAGGTGATGTCGTAGCTGTAGTCGTAGCCGCTCATGCCCAACTGGTAGTTGTCGCCGTTGGGCCACCAGGTCATGCCGTCGCCCAGGTTCGCGCCGTCGACGCTCTGGCTGAGCGCCACCGCGTCGTCGTAGGAATAGTGCTGCTGCGTGAGGTCAAGCCCACCGGAGACCGTCAGAATCCAAGCTCCCCCGTCATCGCTGAAGTTCGCGAGCGTGCTGTAAGCATAGTCATTGTCCTCAGGGTCGTCGTAGCCGTAGGAGAACTTCCACGCGCCGACGAGCTTGCCGTCGGCGGCGCCGTCGGGGAACTGGAGGCGATACCAGTCCCAGAGCGTCCCGCCGTCGGGGAGCGTGGCGTCCTCGAGCCGCCAGACGGTGCCGTCCTCGTTGCTCCCGTCCCTGACGAGCCTTCCCCTCACGAACGGGGACTTGTCCCCGTCGCCATACGCGCCGCCCACGGTCACGTAAGCGTCCGACCCCTGCCGCTCAAACTGGAAGTACAGCAAGCCGTTGATCGAGATGGTCCCGTTGGGGACCCTCGGCCCGCCGAGAAGCCCGGTGGCGAAGGCGACGACCACGCCGACGACGGCCACCACCACGACAGCCGCCGCCACGATCAGCGGCTTTTTCCTGGGGTGCCGGCTCGTGACCCGGGCGGCGCCGGCCGGCGCGCCCGTCGTGGGCGCCGGCGCGATGCGCGCGCCGCACGAGGCGCAGAACTGCGCGTTGTCGGGAAGCTGGGTGCCGCACTTGGGACAGAACATGATGCCTCCTCAGATCCGGGTGCCGTCACGACCCATGGACTCGGGCGACCGGCCCAGTCACATCATAGCCCCCGCCCTCGTCCCCATGTTGCGCAACAAACGCGCGCCGGGAGGACCTACGCTGGAGCCGTCCGAGGGAACCAGGCGAGAGGAGCGAACATGCTCGAGAACATGACGAGGGCCGCGGCGTACGGGGACGCGCTGGTGCGCACGGCGTCGCGCTCGCGCGGGCAGCTGGTCCAGGTCCACGACCCGCAGGTGGGACTCCAGCTCGGCGACGTCCTCCCCTACGTCGTCATGGCCATCGTCGTCATCGTGGCCATCGTCGTCGTGGTGAGGTCGCACAGAAAGAAGTAGCGAGGGGCACGGTCAGTCGAGCCGCCCCCATCCACGGAACGCACGGGGCGCCCGCCAGCGGGGAGATCCCATCGGCGGGCGCCCCGCCTCGAGCGAGCTTCTCCCTAAGCGGTCCTGGGGTTCAGGGCGATGCCCGCGACGGACG
>NZ_CBIFYV010000109.1:0-25057 GCF_966187215.1 Thermophilibacter sp. | reverse complement strand
AGGGGCTGCCCTCAGGCGATTTCGCGCAGCGTGAGACAGAGGGCAGCCCCTCGGTGACCAGGCCCCCCGTTGCCTCGGAGAAACTGCCGGCGCTCATCGAGTGGCTCGCGCTGCGCTCAGACCTCGACTCCCTCGCCGGACAGACGCACGCCGTCACCATGATGACCATCCACTCGGCCAAGGGCCTGGAGTTCCCGGTGGTCTTTGTCGCCGGCATGGAGGAGGGCATCTTCCCGCACACCTCCTACGAGGGCGACCCGGCCGCGGTGGAGGAGGAGCGGCGCCTGGCCTACGTGGCCATCACGCGCGCCCGCGAGAAGCTCTACCTCACGCACGCCACCACGCGCCGCACGTACGGCTCGGTGCAGGCCAACCCGCCGAGCCGCTTTCTGAACGAGATCCCCGAGGCCGACGTCGAGCGCGTGGGCGTGGGCTCGTCGGGCTTCACCGGCGTGGGCTGGGAGAAGCGCGGCGACCGCCACGGCACCTTCGGCAGCGGTCGCGGCTCGGAGGTCTACGGCGGGCGCGTCTTCGGCTCGCGCACGCGCTCCACGGGCGGCTCGCCCACGGCGCGCCCGGCGGCGCCGAGCGGCCCGCGCCCGGACCCGGCCCGCGCCGCCGCGTGCTTCTCGCCCGGCGACCAGGTGTCGCACAAGACCTTCGGGCCGGGGACGGTGCTCTCGGTCTCCGGCGACACGATCGAGGTCCGCTTCAGCCGCACGGGCAAGGTGAAGAAGCTGCTCAAGGGGTTCGCGCCGCTCGTCAAGGTGGGGTAGTGGCGTGCCGCGGCAAGGGGGCTCTTTGCCGCGACGCCCAAACAACCCGCAAAAACTGACATTCACAAACCTTAATCCTGCAATTATATGAATATGAAATCATTTTTTGCGGGTTATTATCCCGGTTGGCGCCGCGGCTGGCGCTTCGGTTGGCGTCTCTTGGCCCCGGCGTGCTAGAGTTGCGGCAGCGACGAGGGAGGGCAGATGGAGAAGCTCATCGGCATCGACCTGGGCGGGCTGCTCGACAAGGGCGTCACGCTCGTCGTGGTCGCGATCGTGGCGCTGGTGGTCCAGCGCGTGGTGACGCGCCTCATGCACAAGGCGCTCGACGCGTCCAACCTGCCCAGCGCCTCGATCTTCATCAACATCGTGCGCGCGCTCATCTGGGCGCTCGCGCTGCTGAGCGTGCTGCAGCCGGTCTTCGGCGTGGACCCGGCCGGCTTCGTCACCGCCCTCGGCGTGGTGTCGCTCGCCGTGTCGCTCGGCATGCAGGACACGATCTCCAACCTCATCGGGGGCATCAGCCTCATGCTGAGCAAGGCGGTCCAGCCCGGCGACCAGGTCACGGTCGGCGGCGTGACCGGCGAGGTGACCGACGTCAGCTGGCGCTCGACCACGGTCCTCCTCCGCGGGGGCGCGCGCGAGGTCATACCCAACTCGGTCCTGAGCTCCACGGCGCTCACGCACGTGACCGACTGGACGGTGGGCTACTGCGGCGTCCCCATCGTCGTGGCGCCCGACGCCGACCTCGACGCGGTCACGTCAGAGGTGCGCGCGGAGGTCGCCCGCGTGCTCGCGGGTCGGCTCGACCCTGCGTTCGAGACGACGGTGGTCTTCTCGGCGTTCACGGCGTACGGCATCCAGGGCGAGGTGCAGCTGCACGTGCTCCCCGACGTGTCGTTCTCCGACGCGCAGAGCGCCGTCGTGCGCGCGCTGGCGGGCAGGCCGTGGCTGGCGAGCGCGCTGTAGACGTCCGCGGATGTGCGGCTTTCTGACGTTTTGGGGGCCAAAACCGTCCGGAACCCGCACCCGTACGACTGAACGTGCGGCTTCCGGACGCTCTGACGGGCAGAACCGTCATAACTCCGCATCCAAGAGGGGACCAAGAGGGGAGAGGGACATGAGGGTCGGCATCATCGGCGCCATGGACGTGGAGGTGGAGCTCCTGCGCGAGCGCCTCTTCGACCGCGAGGACACGTCCGCGCTGGGCATGGACTTCAGCGCCGGGCGCCTGGGCGAGAAGGACGCGGTGGTGGTCAAGTGCGGCGTGGGCAAGGTCAACGCCGCCGTCTGCGCGCAGGCGCTCATCGGGCGCTTTGGCTGCACGCACCTGATCAACACCGGCGTGGCGGGCTCGCTCGACCCGGAGCGGCTGGACATCGGCGATCTCGTGGTGGCCACCGACTGCGTGCAGCACGACTTCTCGGTCGCGCCGCTCGGCTACGCGCCCGGCGTCATCCCGGGCCGCGACCGCGCGGAGTTCGTCGCCGACGCGCGCCTGCGCGAGGCGGCCCTGGCGGCGGCCGCCGCGGTGGCGCCGGAGGTCCGCGCGGTGCCGGGCCGCGTGGCGTCGGGCGATCAGTTCGTCTCTCGCGAGGAGGAGCGCCGGCGCATCGTGGACACGTTCGGCGCGCTGTGCTGCGAGATGGAGGGCGCCGCGATCGCGCAGGCGGCGACGCTCAACGGCGCCCCGTTCGTGGTCGTGCGCGCCATCTCTGACAAACCGGGCATCGAGGGCCAGGCCGTGACCTACGCGCAGTTCGAGGAGGCCGCCGCGCACCGCTGCGCGAAGATCGTGGCGCACATGGTCGCTGCGCTGTAGGCGCGTCCTCTATACTCAAGCGAGAAGCGCGGAGCTAGGTCGAGGGAGCAGGCATGGACATCACCGTCATCTCCGGGGCGCCCGATGCGCACATCGCCGTGTCCGGTCGCGTTGACACGAGCACGGCGCCCGAGCTCACGGCCTTCGTCAACGATCTGCCGGGCGAGCTCACGGGCCTCGCGATCGACTGCTCCGGTCTCGAGTACCTCTCCAGCGCCGGCCTGCGCGCCCTGCTCATCGCCCACAAGCGCGTGGCGCGCGCCGGCGGCAGGCTCGTCCTGGAGCACGTGAGCCCCGCCGTCCTCGACGTGCTGACGCTCACGGGCTTCTCCGGCATCTTCGATGTCCGGTAGCGCTTGCCCCTCGCCGCGCGCCGGCGAGCGCCCGCTCGGGGGTCTGCTGGGCGCCGGCCCGCTCGGCAAGCTGCTCGCGTGTCTCGTCTGCGCCGTCGTCTACTTCGTGGTGCTCGAGGCGTTTCTCGCCGTCCCGGCGTTCAACGGGGCGACGCAGATACGTCCCGCCTCCGGGCTCGGGCCGATCCTCGGGCTCTGCCTCGGCTGGCCGGGCGTCGTGGGCAGCGCGCTCGGCAACCTCGCCTCGGACGCGCTCCACGACTCCGACGTCGTGCTCCTGCTCGTCTACCTCGCGGTCCAGCTGGCCTACGACGGCGCGCCGCGGCTCGTCTGGCGCCGGTGCTTCCCGCGAGACCGCGTGCCGGAGCTCTCCTCGGCGTCGCGCATCATGGCCTACCTCGCGATCGCGCTGGCCGACTCCGCCCTGGTGACGCTGCTGCTCGTCCCGCTCGAGCCCGACTCCATGGCGGCGCTCAACATCCACGCGGTGCGCTTCCTCAACAACTTCCTCTGCCTGGTGTACGTGGGCGTCCCCGTCATGCTCGCGCTGGGTCGCGCCCTGCGTCCGCGCGGCGCCGCGCGCAGCCTCGCCCAGCGCGCCGCCGGCGTGATGCTCGTCGCGGCCGCCTGTGCGAGCCTCGTGCTTCTCGCAGCCCTGGTCGCCCCGAGGGTCGGGGAGGACCTCTCGCGCGGGCGCTTTGACGAGCTCGTGGCGGTGACCTACCTCGCGCTCTCGACCCTCACCGTGTGCCTGGTGACGGCCGCCTCCGCGCTGCTCGCCGTCATCGACCGCTCCCTGGCGCGCCCGCTCGACGCCCTCTCGAGAAGCGCGCTCGAGTTCCCGTCCCGCTTCGAGGAGCTCGGGCCCGAGAGCGTCGCCGAGGGCGCGCTCGACGTCGACCTCGGCGCCTCCCGCCCGATCGCCGAGATCGAGGGGGTCGTCTCGGCGTCCAACGACATGCGCCGCCGCCTCGCCTCGAGCGCGCTCGAGTCCCGGCGCGTCCTGCGGGAGCGCGAGCGGCTCTCCGCCGAGCTCGACGTTGCCGCGACCATCCAGAGCTCCTCGCTCCCGCACGACTTCTCGTCGCTCGAGGCGTCCTACGCCGTGGCGCTCGACGCCGTCATGCGTCCCGCGCGCGAGGTGGGCGGCGACTTCTACGACTGCTTCGCCCTCGACGCGGACCGCGTCTGCCTGCTCGTGGCGGACGTCTCCGACAAGGGCATGCCGGCGGCCCTGTTCATGATGCGGGCCATGACCGAGCTGCGCGAGTGCGTTCGCTCCGCCGCGACGCTCGGCGAGGCCCTGACCTTCGCGAACGCCCGCCTGTGCCGACAGAACGAGTCGGCGCTCTTCGTCACGGCGTTCGTCGTGGCGCTCAACGCGGTCACGGGCGAGCTCGAGTACGCCAACGCCGGGCACAACCTCCCCTGGCTCGCGCGCCGGAAGGCGCCGTCGTGGCTGGGCGCCCCCGCAGGGCTTCCGCTCGGCGCGCTGGAGGACTTCGAGTACGACTCGCTCGGCACCACGCTGCTGCCGGGCGAGGGCGTCGTCCTCTACACCGACGGCGTCACCGAGGCGCGCTCGCTGGCGGGCGAGCTCTTCGGCGACGACCGCCTGGGCCAGCTGCTCGGCGGCCTCACGGATGACCCCGACGCGCGCCCGTGCGCGCTCGTGGACGAGGCGGTGCGCTCGTTCGCCGCGGGAGCCGGGCAGGCGGACGACGTGACCGTCTGCGCGCTGCGCTGGATGCCCGACGTGCGCTCGGAGCGGCTCGCCGCCACGACGGGGGAGCTCGCGCGCGCCCAGGGGCTCGTCCGCTCGGTGGTGCCCGACCTGACGGCGGACCTCGCCCTCTCGCTCGACCTCATCGTCGAGGAGCTCTTCGCCAACATCGCGAGCCACGCGTACCCGGCCGCTGCGAGCGATGCGGGCGAGCGGCCCGGCGTCCTCGTGGAGTGCGCCCACGACGCCCAGCGCGGCATCGTCCACGTCGTGCTCATCGACTCTGGCGTGGCCTACGACCCCACGGCCCGCGAGACGGCGCCCGTCTCCGGCGACGGGCTCGACCTCGAGCCGGGCGGCCTGGGCGTCCTGCTGGCGCGCGAGCAGTCGGACGGCATGTGGTACCGGCGCGAGCGCGACCTCAACGTGCTGCACGTCATCAAGCGCGTGGGGCTGTAGCGGGTCCGCGTCGCGCCGCGCGGCCCGCCGCGGCGCGGCTCCCGTCTAGGGAACCTGCCGTCCGCGCCGTGCGGAGCGCGCCGCGAAGAGGCACGCGTAGGTTGCCATGGGCAGCGCGAGCCCCGCCCAGCCCCACGCGTCCGGGGCGCTCACGAGCAGGTTGAAGATGGCGTGATAGGTGATCGCGGCGGCGAGAAGCCCGAAGGTCCCCGTGTAGAAGAGCTTGCGCTGCCGGCGCACGAAGGATATCCCCAGGCCCACCACCGCCGTGCACAGGCCGTGCATGAGGCTCGCCGAGAGGCCGCGCACGAGCGCCCAGCCGACGGACGCCGCCGCCCCGGCGCCCATCATGAGATAGGCGTTCTCGGTGATGGCAAAGCCCACGCCGCACGAGAAGGACACGGCGAGCACCTCGCCGGTGCGGTCGTCGCGCAGCAGGGCGTAGGCGAGGACGGGGAGGGCCTTGAGCAGCTCCTCGGTGATGGGGGCCACCGAGCACGAGAGCTCGAGCGAGGAGACCCGCAGCGTCGCGCGCAGAAGCGCGTTGAGGCTCCCGGCGCACACGCACAGGTACGACCCCACGAGCAGAAACGCCACGAGCCAGCGGCTGCGGCCGCGCAGGACGGGCAGCATCAGGGCGAGCGGGACCGAGAAGCAGATGGCGGCTACAGAAACCACTTGCTCACCCCGTCTCTGGCCAGCTGCATCACGGCGAGCACGGCCGCGGCAGCGAGGGCGCAGGCCGCGCCGTGCGCGAGGCCCAGGCCCGCCCCGAGCAGCGTGACGGGTTGGAGCAGGCAGATGAGCAGGACGCAGGCGTTGTAGGGGCGCATGACGCGGATGATGCCCATCTCGACGTCGGGCATAGCGAGGTGCTTGAGCGCGTAGTAGGAGGTCGCCGCCACGGGGACGAGCGCGAGGAGCGCCACGGGGCGCAGACCGAGCAGGGCGCTCAGCCACGCGCCCAGCCCCACGACGGCGACGGGAGCGACGAGCGCGCCCAGTCGGTAGCGGGCGAGCTCGGGCTCCCGGCCGTCGGCGAGGCTGTCCAGGGCGCCGAAGTACGAGGAGAACAGGAAGAAGAACGCCCCCGCGCGCCCGACGAGCCCGATGGAGAAGCCCGTGGCGGAGAGGCCCCCCAGGGCGTCGGAGCCCAGCGCCCCGCTCGCGATCACCGCGTCGCGCAGCAGCTCGTAGCCGGTGCCGAGGGCATAGCACGCGAGGCCGTAGGTGACGATCCTGAAGAAGAGCGGCGTCGATGCCGACCTCCCGGCGGCGATGCCCCAGGCGGCGGCGAGAAGCGCGGCGATGCCGACGAGCGACTGCACGGCCCTAGGCGGCGTCGCCGGTCGGGGCCGCCGCGCCGCGGCGACGCATGACGGCGTAGACTGCGACGCCCGCGACCACCGCGCCGGCCCCCGCGCCGAGCGCCGCCATGCCGAGCGCGTCGCCGCCCGTGGTGGTGCCCGTCAGGCTGCCCGAGGCGGAGAGCGCCTGCTGCTGGAGGCTGAGGGACTGCTGGGCGGCGGCGAGCTCGTCCGCCGCCTGCTGCCAGAGCTCGCTCGCCTGGTCGGCGGCGGTGGCGGCGTCGGCCTGGGCGGCGAGGTCGTCGTAGCGCGCCATCTGCTCCTCGTAGAGGCCGGCGATCTCCTCGGCGGTGGCGTCGGCCGTCGCGGAGGCGTCCACGGTGCCGCGCGCCGCGGCCTTCAGCGTGTCGCTGGCGGACTGGACGGCGCTGTTGGCGCCCTGCAGGTAGGAGTCGTACTGCCCCATGTAGCCCTGGAGGTTGCGCAGCTGCTGCTGGATGCGCGCCTCCTCCTGTGCCCGGAGGCTCTCGAGGTCGCTGATGAGCGCGCTCAGCGGGTCCCCGCTCGCGGCGCTCGCCCCCAGCGCGCTCGCCTGCGCGGCGGCGTCGGCGGACACGGTCTCCTCGCCGCTCGCCTCCTGGCTGCGCAGGGTGTCGATGAGCCCGGCGATCTGACCGAGGCGCTTCTGTGCGGCGCCGATGTCGCTGACCTTCTGGGACGCGCTGTTCCTGTTCTGCTGGGCGAGCTGCATCTGGAGCTGGGCGAACTGGTACTGCACCGAGGCACTGGGGTCCACGCCGGCAAAGGAGTAGGTCGCCGCGCTGGGCGTCTGCGCGAGCGCCTCCGCGGCGGCGTCGAGGTTCTGCTCGCTGGGGTCGCTCACCACGGCGTCGACGGCGTCCTGCGCCTCCGTGGCAGCCTCCGTCTCGGCAGCGATGTCGCTCGCGAGGCTGCTGGCGTCGTCGGCGAGTGCGGGCGCCGCCGGCAGGACCGCCAGGGAGAGGGAGAGCGCGAGGGAGGTGACGAGGGCACGGGTCCTGGCTCGTGTCATGGGAAAGCCCTTCCGTCCGAGGTGAACAGTGGCCTCCCAGTATAGGGCGAGAAGGGGGCGGGGGGACAGAATCATTTGCCTCGCGGGGTCGATGGCGCGAGCGAGCCGCCACCCTGCTGACGTTCGCCCCGCTACAGCCCCATGACCGCCATGCCCACGAGCGTGGGGCCGGTGTGCACGAGCAGGTCGGCCGAGACGCCCGAGCTCACGACCTCCGTGACCTCGCTCACGGCGCCCACCCGCTCGCGCACGCGCGCCGCGAGCTCGCGCCGGACGTCCCCGTCGAACGCGCAGACCGCCAGGCGGACCCGCGGCCAGTTGCGCGCCTGCTCCTCGAGTAGCGCCAGCTGGGCCTCGAGCGCCTTGCGCCATCCGCGCGCCTTCCGGGCGATCACGTACCTCCCGCTCGCGTCGCAGGTGAGGACCGGCTTGATGTTGAGCACCGAGCCCACGCGGTAGACCGCCTCGCTGATGCGCCCGCCGCGGCGCAGGAAGTCGAGCCTCTGCACCGAGAAGAACACGCGCGTCCGCTCGCTCGCCGCGCGCAGTACCTCGCCGAGCGCGTCGAGCGGCATGCCCGCCTCGACCTGCCGCGCGGCCTCCATGACCACGAGTCCCGCCGCGGCGCCGATGCTGCGCGTGTCCACCACGACCACCGGGAAGCCCTCCATCTGCCGTGCGACCATCGAGGCGGTCTCGCAGGTGGCCGAGAGGCCCGACGAGATGGCCACGAAGACCGCGCCCTCGTAGCCGTCGGCGCGCGCCCGCTCGAGGGTCTCGCGGACGCGCAGCGGGGAGGGCAGCGACGTGGTGGGGACCTCCTCGCCAAAGCGGCGCACAACCTCCTCGGGGGTGATGTCCACGCCGCTCTCGTAGGTCGAGCCGTCGGAGTAGTTGACGCGCAGCGGGACCACGCGCACGTCGTGGGCCCGGACGAAGGCGGCCGGCGTGTCGGTCCCGGAGTCGGTGACGACGGCGATGCGCTGCTCGTTCATGGTGCCCCCTCGGCGGGACGCGCCCGCGGTTCGTATATCATGCTGCAAAGACTATAGCTCCATGACATGGTTTTGAATACTAGATTATCGGTTTATGGAGATGAATGGGAGGCGCGGCGATGGGCTCTCGCGAGAAGGGCGCGGCGCACGGGGCGGGCGCCGGGGAGGGGCGCGGCGAGAAGCCGCTCGCGGAGCGGATGCGCGCCGTGCACATCGCGCGCGTGGCCGAGCTCCCGCGCATCGAGCTCTACCTCGACCAGGTGATCACCCTCGTCTCGCAGGAGCTCGCGTTCATGACGCTGCCGGGGGAGACCCTGGTCACGGGCTCGATGGTCAACAACTACGTCAAGCAGGGCGTCATCCCCGCGCCGCACCGGAAGCGCTACACGCGCCGGCACGTGGCGTCGCTGGTGTTCGTCTGCGCGCTCAAGCGGGTCTTCTCGATAGCCCAGGTCAAGACCCTCATGGATATCGTCCACGCATCCGGGTGCGACCTCGGGGCGCTCTATGACGACACCTGCTCCCTCTTCGAGGAGGCGCTCGCCGCGTGCTTCTCGCCCGCGCCCGCCCCTGAGGTGGCGCCCGCCGACGCCCCCGCTCCCGACGACGAGCTCTCGCGGCTGCTCGACGCCGCGGTGGCCGCGCTCGCCACGAAGGTCTACGTGGAGCAGACGCTGTGCGCGCTGTCCGAGGGGGAGGGGCGCTCGTGACGCGGCCGAGCATCTACGACGAGCCCGCCGTCGTCCGCCGCGCCGAGCGTCGCGGCGCGCTCAGGCGCTGGACGGGCAACGGGACCGTGGCGGCCGCGACGATGCTGGGCGCGGCGCTTCTCGCCCTGGTGGTGGCCAACACACCGCTCTACGACGCCGTGGAGTCCCTGCTCGCGCAGCCCCTCGCGCTGGGCGTGGGGCCGCTTGAGGTCTCGCTCACGGTCGAGGCCTTTGTCAACGACTTCCTGATGGCCGTCTTCTTCCTGCTCGTGGGCATCGAGCTCAAGTACGAGATGACGGTGGGCCAGCTGCGCCGCCCGCGCCAGGCGGCGCTCCCGATGCTCGCCGCGGTGGGCGGCGTCTGCGTGCCCGCCCTCATCTACGCGGCGCTCAACCTCGGCGGCGCCGCGCACGGCTGGGCGGTGCCCATCGCCACCGACATCGCCTTCGCGCTGGGCGTGCTGTCGCTTCTGGGCGACCGGGTCTCGCCCGAGACCAAGGTCTTCTTCCAGACGCTCGCCATCGCCGACGACATCCTCGCGATCGTGGTCATCGCGCTGTTCTACGGGCAGACGCCCGACCTGGCCTGGTGCGCGGCGGCGCTCGTCGCGGTGGCGGCGCTCGCCGCGCTCAACCGCGCACGCGTCTATGCCGCCGCCCCCTACGTGGCCGTGGGCCTCGTGCTGTGGGCGTGCCTGTACAAGTCGGGCATCCACGCCACGCTGGCGGGCGTCGCGCTCGCCTTCGCGCTGCCGAGCCGCTCGGACGTGCGCCTCGACGAGCTGGGCGGCTGGCTCGCCGCGCGCGCCCGCGACCTCGACGACACCTACGACGACGAGCACCACGTCCTCGGGCAGCACGACTTCACCGAGGGCGCGGTGCGCGTGGAGCGCGTGATGCACCACGTGACGCCCCCGCTGCAGCGCATGGAGCGCCACGTGTCGACCTTCGTGAACTTCCTCGTGCTGCCGCTGTTCGCCTTCGTCAACGCCGAGCTGCACCTCGTGGGCGCCAACCTCGGCGCGGTGCTCGCGAGCCCGGTCGCGCACGGCGTCTACCTGGGCGCGGTGGTCGGCAAGCCCGTGGGCATCATCCTCGTGACGGCCGCCCTGGTGCGCGCGGGCTTCGCGTGCCTGCCGCGCGGCATGGACTGGGCGCAGGTCGCGTGCGTGGGCCTCATGGGCGGCGTGGGCTTCACGATGTCGATCCTCATCACGGGCCTGGCCTTCGCCGACCCCGCCGACGCCGTGGCGGCCAAGTGCGCGATCCTTCTGGGCTCGCTCACCTCCGCCGCGCTCGGGCTGGCGTTCGGTCGGCTCGCCCTGCGGGGCGGCGGGCGCACGCGGCGCTCCCGGCGCGTCGGGAGCGGGCGCGAGCGGCCTTTCTCGCCGCCGCGCGGTTCGCGTCCGGGGCAAGGGGTATCCTAGGCTTGTGGCGCCCAGGGGAGGCGCCTGATTGGAGATACGCATGAGTGGACTCAAGCGCCTCTGCACGGTGCTCTTCGTGCTCGCCGACCTCTTCGCGGTCGCGGCCCTCGCCCTCACGTGGTTCGGGCCCTGGACGGTGGAGGCCTCGGCGCTGCTCTACCTGGAGCCCTATGCCATGGCCCTGCTCGCGTGCCTGGTCATCGCCGGCGTGGGCCTGCTCGTCCTGCTGCTGCGCGCCCTCTTCGCCGGCCGCACGGTCCGCACGATCGAGGTCGCGTCGGTTGACGGCGGCACCATCTCGGTCACGCGCGACGCGGTGGCGGCCCAGGCCTCCCACATCGTCGAGGCGGACGGCACCTGCACGGCGGCCCGCGTGCGCGTGGACGCCAAGCCGCGCGGCCACGTGCGCGTCCACGTGCGCGTGCTGCCGCGCGAGACGGTGGACGTGGTGGCCAAGGGCGCCGAGCTGCACGCCGAGCTCGTGGACGGCCTGGCCACCGTCTGCGGCGACACCGTGGAGCGCGTGAGCCTCGAGTTCGTGCAGCCCGAGAGCGTCCTCGTGGCCGCGCCCGACGACGAGGCCGACGCCCCCGCCGAGGCCGCGCCGGCCGCCGCGGCGAGCCCCGATGACACCACGAGCGAGATCACGGTCTCCATGGGCCCGACCGGGCCCGCCCCGCGCGAGACCGAGAGGGAGGCGTGAGCGCCATGGCGGACGAGAAGACCCCCCGTCCCAAGATAGAGACCGCCGGGAAGGCCGGCGAGCAGCGCGACGACCGGGACCGGGCCGCGTCCGGCGCGCCCGCCGACGAGGCGCCCTACGGCGTGTCCGACGCCGCCCGCGACGGCATGAGCCGGCTGCGCGGCTGGGTCGCGAGCACCTTCCCCGGCCACGAGCACGCCTTCTGGGGCGGCGTCTGCGGGCTTCTCGCCGCGATCCTGTTCTTTGCGATCGGGCTGTGGCGCGCGCTCGTGGTGGCGGTGCTGGTGACGCTGGGCGTCGCCGTGGGCCAGGCCATCGACGGCGACGCGCGCATCGTGCGCACGCTGCGCCGGCTGTTCTCACGCAACCAGTAGGCGACGAGGTCCGCGGGCGCGCGGCGCCCGCGGCAGCGAGGAGTTGACATGAGCAAGAGCGAGAGCGCCCAGAGGACCGAGGACCAGAAGGTCGCCGCGACCACCGTCGAGACCGAGCCGCCCGCCGCGACCGGAACCGAGCTGGTCGAGGTCGTGGACGAGGGCCAGGACATCGAGGCCCTCACCGATGACGAGGACGCCGAGACCGAGGACTCCCTGACCTTCTCCAACGGGGTGATCGAGAAGATCGTGGCCATTGCGATGCGCGACGTTCCCGGCGTGGTGGGCATGAAGGGCAGCTGGTTCAACCGCGTGCAGGACGCCTTCGGCGCGAGCGACTCCACCAAGGGCGTGACCGTCGAGGTGACGCCCGAGAGCGCGGTGCGCGTGAACATCTCGGTGCTCATCGAGTACGGCGCCTACGCCCCGCAGGTCTTCGAGGACGTCAAGCGCGCCGTGGTCAAGCAGGTCAGCGGCATGACGGGCCTCGAGGTCGCGGGCGTCAACCTGCGCATCGAGGACGTCCTCACCGCCGAGGAGATCGAACAGCGCGAGCGCCGCCCCCACCGCGACGAGCCGGAGGACGACGAGTAGCGCCCGCGCCGCCCGCGGGCCCGCTCAGCGCACCTCGTGGGGCGTCTCGTCGCCGCGCGCGAAGGCGATGAGGGCCTCCACGTTGCTGCGGACCATGCCCTCGACGTCCTCCCCGGTGTAGAACGCCATGTGCGGGCTCACGATTACGTTGGGCAGCGCCTCGAGGACGGCGCGGTCCCGGTTGGGCAGGATGTCGCGGCTGCGGTCCAGGTAGCAGAGGCCCTCCTCGTGCTCGATGGTGTCGAGCGCCGCGCCGCCGAGGTGCCCGGACTCCAGCGCGCCCACGAGCGCGGCGGTGTCCACGAGGCTGCCGCGCGCGGCGTTGACGAGCACCGCCCCCTCGCGCATGCGGGCGAGCTCGGCGGCGCCGATCATGTGGTGGTTCTCGGGCAGCCCGGGCGCGTGGAGCGTGACCGCGTCTGACGCGGCGAGCAGCTCGTCGAGGGTCACGTAGGTCGCGAGTGCGCGCACGTCGTCGCGCGGGAAGGGGTCGCACGCCAGCACGCGGCAGCCAAAGCCCTGCAGGTGGCGCACCACGCACGCGCCGATGGCCCCGGTGCCCACCACGCCCACCGTGCAGCTCGAGAGGTCGCGGCCGATCTTGCCGGCTAGGCTGAAGTCCTGGGCTGCCGCCTGGCGCTGGATGAGCTTGACCTTGCGCAGCGCCATCATCATGAGCATGATCGCGTAGTTGGCTACGCCCTCGGGCGGGTAGGAGGCGTGCGCCACGCGCAGGCCGGCGGCGCGCGCGGCGGCCAGGTCGATGTGGTCGACGCCGATCGAGCGAGTGGCCAGTCCGCGCACGCCCAGATCGGCGTAGGCCGCCAGGATCTCCGGCGTCATCGGGTTGGTGATGATGCTGACGCCGTCGGCACCCGCGGCGAGCCCGGCGTTCTCGGCGGTGGGGTAGTCGGGCGTCCAGTCGTAGTCAAATCCGAGCTCGCGGCTCAGCGCGTCGAGGTAGCCGAGCTCGTCGTAGGGGCGCAGGGCAAAGGCGAAGATCTTCATGGGCGGGGCCTCCCAGGTCTCATCCGGTCGCGCCACGATGATAGCGCGCCGGGCGAGCGGCAGCGTTCGGTGGCCCGCTCCCACGCGGCCCCTTTGTCGCGTTATCCGTCAAGAAACGTGCGCGATTGTGTACTTGGGCCCTCGCGCGTTGGCCGACAAGGCCATCTGGGCAGAAACATGGCTCGATTGGGCGGCATCCTTGATGTCAGGAGGGAAGATTTGCCGCCGGACGACGGTCTTACGCCCCCGGTCCTTCTCGCCACCTGCGCTTTTATTGGCGAGAAGTGCCGCGCGCTTGTATTCATATCAAGAATGCCACCCAATCGGAACCGTTTTTGGCGCGTGTGGGCGCTCTGTCGGGCGCGCCGGCACGGGCGCCATCCTCTATGATGGCGGGGCGAACGAAGGGAGAGGGACATGCGCGACAGCGTGAGCATCGAGGCGATAGGCGCCGAGGCGGCCGAGCTCAACGGGCGGCTCGGCGAGGCGCACTTCAACTGCGGCGAGTCCGTGATCGCGGCGCTCTGGGACGCGTTCGAGCCGGACTTCCCGCGCGAGCTCGCGGTGGCCGCCGGCGCGGGGATGGGCCGGGGCATCGGCGGCTCGGGCTGCGTCTGCGGCGCGCTCGCCGGGGGCGTGGCGTTCATCGGGATGATGACCGGCGACAAGGCCCGCGCCAAGCCGCTCGCCGCAGCGCTGCACGACGCCTTCCGCGCCGGCACCGAGAAGAACGTCACCTGCTGCCGCGTCCTCACGCGCGGCATGGAGTGGGACGGCGCCGAGCGTCGCGCCCACTGCCAGCGCCTCTGCGCGCTCGGCGCGACCGAGGCCGCGCGCATCCTCTGCGACGAGCTCGGCGTGGCGGCGCGGGACTAGCGCCCCGACAGGGGAGCGGCGTGCGGGCACGTCGCACGGAGAGGGGCGCGACATGCCGCGCCGTCGCGGCGCGAGCGTGCTACACTACGCATCGACAACGGGGGGCTGGCGCACGCCGGCTGAGATAGGGCCCAGGAGTCCGAGCGCGCTCGGGCAGCGGCCCTGACCCAGAACCTGATCCGGGTAATGCCGGCGTAGGGACGAGCTTCGCGCGCAACGAGGCACCTACGAGAGACGGGGTGCCTCAGGGGCACCCGGAAGGGAGGGCGCGTGAACTGCTCGGTTGCCATCCAGTTCCTGCCCATGGACGCCACCACCGACGACGCCACGTGCGACGCGGTGGACGCCGTCATCGCCTACATCGACTCCACGGGGGTGGACTACTTCGTGGGGCCGTTCGAGACGGCCATCGAGGGCGACTACGAGACCTGTATGGAGATCCTCAAGAACTGCCAGCTCGTGGGCGCCAAGGCCGGCTGCAAACACATGATGACCTACGCCAAGATCAACTTCCGGCCGAACGGCGACGTCATGTCCACGGACCGCAAGGTCGGCAAGTACCACCCCGGCGACCCCGAGTTCGCCGAGAAGACCGCGAGCTCGGCGGCGTAGCGTGTCCGCCCGCGTTCCCCGTCGCGCGCAGGCGCCCTCGCGCGCCCGCCGCGTGCTCACGCCGCTTCTCGCCGTGGTGGCGCTGCTCGCGGCCTGGGAGGCCGTGGTCGACCTCGGCGTGGTACCCAACTTCCTCTTGCCCACGCCGGTGCAGGTGGTGGCCGCGCTCGTCGAGGACGCCCCGCTGCTCGCCGCGCACTCGCTGACCACGCTCGCCGAGGCCGCGGCCGGCCTTGCCGCGGGCGTCGCCCTGGGGTTCGCCTTCGCGGTGCTCATGGACCGCTTCGAGACCTTCTACCTGGCCTTCGAGCCGCTCATGACCATCTCGCAGACCATCCCCACCGTGGCCATCGCGCCGCTCCTGGTGCTGTGGCTCGGCTACGGGGCGCTGCCCAAGGTCGTTCTCGTGGTGGTCTCCACGTTCTTCCCGATCACGGTGTCTCTGGTCTCGGGCTTCCGCTCCGTGGACCCGGACGCCATCGACCTCATGCGCACGATGAACGCCTCGCGCTGGCAGGTCTTCTGGTACGCCAAGCTGCCGGCCGCGGCCGACCAGTTCTTCAGCGGCCTCAAGATCTCGGCCACCTACGCCATCGTCGGCGCGGTCATCGCCGAGTGGCTCGGCGGCAACGCGGGCCTGGGCGTCTACATGACGCGCGTGCGCAAGTCCTTCTCGTATGACCGCATGTTCGCCTCGATCATCATCATCTCGGTTCTGTCGCTGGGCCTCATGAAGCTCGTGGAGCTCGCCCAGCGCGCGTGCATGCCCTGGAAGAGGGCAGAAGGGAGTCAGCAATGACCCGCAGCATCAACCGTCGCCAGTTCCTCGCCGCCGCCGGCGCCTCCGCCGCCACGGCCGCGCTCGCCGCGTGCTCCGGCACCGACGCGAGCGCTGGCTCCGGCTCGTCCGAGCCCGCCTCCGACGCCACCAAGGTCTCCTTCGTGCTCGACTACACGCCCAACACCAACCACACGGGCATCTACGTGGCGCTCGACCAGGGCTACTTCGCCGACGAGGGCCTCGACGTCGAGATCATCCAGCCGCCCGCGGACGGCGCCGACGCGCTGATCGGCTCCGGCGGCGCGCAGATGGGCATCTCCTACCAGGACTACATCGCCAACAACCTGGCCTCCGACCAGCCGATGCCCTACTCGGCCGTGGCCGCCGTCATCCAGCACAACACCTCCGGCATCATGAGCCGCGCCGAGGACGGCATCACGCACCCCGCCGCGATGATGGACCACAGCTACGCCACCTGGAACATGCCCGTCGAGCAGGCCACGGTCGAGCACTGCGTGGAGGCCGACGGCGGCGACTGGTCGCGCGTGGAGCTCGTGCCCTACGAGGTTGACGACGAGGTCAGCGGCCTGCGCGCCAACATGTTCGACACCGTGTGGGTCTACGAGGCCTGGGCCGTCCAGAACGCCGTGGTGCAGGACTTCCCCTACAACTACTTCAGCTTCATCTCCATCGACCCGGTCTTCGACTACTATACGCCGGTCATCGCCGCCAACGACGACTTCGCCAAGGAGAACCCCGACGCGGTGCGCGCCTTCCTGCGCGCGGCCAAGAAGGGCTACGAGTACGCCGTGGACAACCCCGACGCCGCCGCGGACATCCTCTGCGCGCAGGTGCCCGAGCTCGACAGCGACCTCGTGCACCAGAGCCAGACCTACCTCGCGGACAAGTACGTCGACGATGCGCCCAGCTGGGGCGTCATCGACGCGGACCGCTGGGCCGCCTTCTACCAGTGGCTCAACGACAACGACCTCGTGGAGAACCAGCTGGACGTCAACGCCGGCTGGACCATGGACTACCTGGAGCAGTAGCCGTGTCGACTGGCGAGAAGGACCTGGCGGCGTCCGGCCCGGGACGGGGAGACCCCGGCGCTCAGACAGCTTGCCGAGAAGAGCGCTCGGCAAGAACTCGCGGCGGGATCTCCCCGTCCCGGGCCTACGAGCCCGTTGTCGCGCAGGGCGACGTCCCCGCGCTCGAGGCCGAGCATCTCACGCTGTCGTGGGACGGCTCGACGCTCGTGACCGACGGCGTCGACCTCACGGTCATGCCCGGCGAGGTGTGCTGCCTGGTGGGGCGCTCGGGCTGCGGCAAGACCACGATCCTGCACGCGCTGGCGGGGCTCACCACGCCCGTGTCCGGTCGCGTCCTGCTGCACGGCGAGGACGTGACCGGACGCCCGGGCCGTGTGAGCTACATGCTCCAGAAGGACCTGCTGCTGCCGAGCCGGCGCATCATCGACAACGTGTGCCTGCCGCTCGTGCTGGGGGGCATGCGCAGGGCGGAGGCGCGCGCCAAGGCCGAGCCGCTCTTCGAGCGCTTCGGCCTGGCGAGCTCGGAGCTCAAGTGGCCGAGCGAGCTCTCCGGCGGCATGCGCCAGCGCGCGGCGTTCCTGCGCACCTACCTCATGGGCGCGGACGTGACGCTGCTCGACGAGCCCTTCTCGGCGCTGGACGCGCTCACGCGCACGGACATGCGCCGCTGGTTCGTGGACGTGGCGCGCGAGCTGGGGCTCTCGGCGCTCGTGATCACGCACGACGTGGACGAGGCCGTGAGCATGGCGAGCCGCGTCTACGTGCTCGCGGGCTCGCCGGCCGCCGGCGAGCCGAGTCGCGTGGCCGGCGAGGTCGCCGTGGAGCGCGTGGACGGCGCGGGCGGCTTCGAGCTCACCGACGAGTACCTGGCCGCCAAGCGCCAGGTGATGGCGCTGCTGGGGTGAGACAGGGGGGACAGGTTTTTTTGTCTCATTGCGAAGCTTATGAGACAAAAGAACCTGTCCCCCCTGTCTCAGACGCGGACGAGCTCGATCGTCTCGTCGTCTAGGTCGGGCGCCGCGGCGTCCGTGATCACGGTGAGGGGCTTGGTCCCCAGCGCCAGCGGCACGGTGCCGCGGCGCCGGAACTTCTCGCTCTCGGTGAGCAGGACCACGCGCTCGGCGTGGGCGGCCATGTCTCGCACCGCCTGGGCGCGCAGCTGGTCCGCGTTGGTGAAGCCGGTGAGTTCCGAGTAGCCGTCGGTGCCGGCGAACAGCAGGTCAACATAGAAGCCCCCGACGCACTGCGCGACCATGGGACCAACCGTGACCTGGGCGTCCTTCTGGTAGATGCCGCCCAGGAGCACGGTCTGCACGCTCGGGGCGTCCCGCACGTAGGCCGCGATGAAGGCGCTGTTGGTGATGATGGTGATGTCGCGTCCCTCGGCGGCGAGCTCGGTGGCCAGCAGCGCGCAGCAGCTGCCGCTCTCCACCATGATCGTGTCGCCGTCACGCACGAGCTCGGCAGCGCGGCGGGCGATCTTGCGCTTCTCCTCGTAGTGGTAGGCGAGGCGGCCCTCCACGTTGTCGGTGCTGCGCAGCGACGCCCAGCCGTGCTCGCGGCGGATGAGCCCGCGGCGCTCCAGCTCGGTGAGGTCCTTGCGCATGGTCACCTGCGAGACGCCGAGCTCGTCGGCGAGCGCGGAGACCTCCGCGCGCCCGCGCTCGGTCAGGATCTCGAGGATGCGGTTGGTGCGTGACGGCATGCGATCTCCTCTGCTGTTTCGAACAAAACAACATCGTAGCCAAAACGAAGCCAAGCCGCGGCTGATGGGCTGCAACATCCGCCAAAATGACCGTGTGATTGGGTGTTTCTCCCCTCGCGCGTCATCGAGAAGCCGCGATTTGTCCAAAACCCTCTGCGATTGGGCGGGATGTTTGATGCGTTTGGGGCTTGAGGCGAACGCACGTCTTGGCTGGTCCTTCTCGTCAAGCCCTTGACCTGCTGCTTTGTAAGCCGCCGAGAAGAACGGGGCAGGATGCGTGCGCCCTGGCCGCGTTGCATATCAAACATGCCACCCAATCGGGCCGTGTTTGCGCGGGGGACCGGCTCGCCCCGCGCCAGCCTAGAAGAACGCGTCGATCCCGGCGTCGAGGTAGGCCTGGCGGAACGCGGCGAGGTCCTCCTCGTGGAGGTTGGTGCGCCCGTGGAGGCGGTAGTCGCGGCCCAGACGGTCGTACTTGCTCTCGCCGAAGTTGTGGAAGGGGAGCAGCTGCACGCGCGCGGCGCCCACCCCAGCGAGCCGCTCGGCGAGGCGCCGGGCGTCCTCCACGTCGTCGTTGAAGCCGGGGATGACCGGCGTGCGCACGAGCACGTCCACGCCGTTCTCGATGGCGCGGCGCGTGTTGGCGAGGATGAGCTCGTTGGTGACGCCCGTGCCCTCGCGGTGGCGCGCGGCGTCCCAGTGCTTCATGTCGATGTAGGCGTGGTCGAGCAGCGCGCACGCGCGGTCGAAGTCCTCGGCGCGCACGCAGGCCGTGGTCTCGATGTTGGTGTCCACGCCCGCCTCGCGCAGCCGCCCCAGAAGCTCGCAGCTAAAGTCCGGCCAGGTGAGCGGCTCGCCGCCCGAGAGCGTGACGCCGCCCCCGCTCTGCTGGTAGAAGGGCTCGTCCTGCAGGCACTCCTCGAGGACGTCCTCCGTCGTGCGTGTGCGCCCGGCCACCGAGAGCGCACGCGCGGGGCACCCCTCCACGGCGGCGCGCCCCTCCTCGGAGGAGGCGTCGACCGCGCGCACGTCCACGTGGCGCTTGCCGCCCACCTCGACCGCGCCCGCCGACGGGCACGCGGCCACGCACGCCCCGCAGCCCACGCAGCTCTTCTCGTCCCACTCGAGCTGCGGCGCGCGCAGCTGGCTCTCGGGGTTGGAGCACCAGTAGCACCTGAGCGGGCATCCCTTGAGAAAGACCACGGTCCGGATGCCCGGCCCGTCGTCGAGGCTGAACTTCTGCACGTTGAAGACGGTGGCGCTCTGCATGTGACCCCTCCCGGCACGTCCTTCTCGCCCTTCCGACCCAATTGTAAAGAACTTACGAACGAAAGTAAATCTACTTACGAACATTGACACCGCCGAACGCCGCTGGTATAACGGAGTCGTCGGAACAGACCGTCGGGAGGGGAGACCCAGATGTCCCAGTCCAATGAGAGCCACTTCGGCACGCTCACGCCCAGGATGCAGGCGTTTCGCGAGGAGATGCTGGACGAGAAGCCCTACATCGACGCCGAGCGCGCGGTGCTGGCCACCGAGGCGTATCGCGCCAACCAGAACCAGCCCAACGTCATGAAGCGCGCCCTCATGCTCGAGAACATCCTCGACCACATGACGATCTACATCGAGGACAAGACCCTCATCGCGGGCAACCAGGCCACCAAGAACCGCAACGCGCCGATCTTCCCCGAGTACACGATGGAGTTCGTGATCGACGAGCTCGACACCTTCGAGAAGCGCGACGGCGACGTCTTCTACATCACCGAGGAGACCAAGCGGCAGCTGCGCGAGCTGGCCCCGTTCTGGGACAACAACAACCTGCGCGCCCGCGGCGAGGCGCTGCTGCCCGACGAGGTCAAGGTCTACATGGAGACCGGCGTCTTCGGCATGGAGGGCAAGCTCAACGCCGGCGACGCGCACCTCGCGGTCAACTACGCCCGCGTGCTCTCCGATGGCCTGCGCGGCTACGAGGAGCGCGTCCGCGCCTGCCGCGCCGCGCTCGACCTCACCGACCCCGACGCCATCGACAAGAACGTCTTCTACAAAGCCGTGCTCGTGGTGATCGCCGCGGTGCGCCGCTTTGCCGGCCGCTACGCCGCGCTCGCCCGCGAGATGGCCGCCTCCGAGGCCGACCCCGTGCGCGCCGCCGAGCTCCGCCAGATGGCCGAGACCTGCGAGCGCGTGCCCTACGAGCCCGCTCGCTCCTTCCGCGAGGCCGTGCAGTCCGTCTGGTTCATCCAGCTCATCCTGCAGATCGAGTCCAACGGCCACAGCCTCTCGTACGGCCGCTTCGACCAGTACATGTTCCCGTACTACGAGGCCGACCTCGCCTCCGGTGCCATCACCGAGGACCAGGCGCTCGAGCTTCTCACGTGCCTGTGGATTAAGACGCTCTCGGTCAACAAGGTCCGCAGCCAGGCGCACACGTTCTCCAGCGCCGGCAGCCCCATGTACCAGAACGTCACCATCGGCGGCCAGACGCCCGACAAGAGGGACGCCGTCAACGCGCTGTCGTTCCTGGTGCTGAAGAGCGTGGCGCAGACCCGCCTCACCCAGCCCAACCTCACGGTGCGCTACCACAGCGGCATGAACAAGGCGTTCTACGACGAGTGCATCGAGGTCGTGAAGCTCGGCTTCGGCATGCCCGCCTTCAACAACGACGAGGTCATCATCCCCTCGTTCATCAACTGGGGCGTGGCCGAGGAGGACGCCTACAACTACTCCGCCATCGGCTGCGTGGAGACGGCCGTGCCGGGCAAGTGGGGCTACCGCTGCACGGGCATGAGCTACGTCAACTTCCCGCGCATGCTGCTCGTGGCCATGAACGACGGCATCGACATGACCTCCGGCAAGCGCTTCGCCAAGGGCTACGGCTGCTTCAGGGACATGACGAGCTACGAGCAGCTCATGGACGCCTGGGACAAGACCGTGCGCGAGGTCACGCGCGCGAGCGTCATCGTCGAGAACGCCATCGACAAGGCCTCCGAGCGCGACGTGCCGGACGTGCTGTGCTCCGCGCTCACCGACGACTGCATCGGCCGCGGCAAGACCATCAAGGAGGGCGGCGCCGTCTACGACTTCATCTCGGGCCTGCAGGTGGGCATCGCCAACATGGCCGACTCGCTGGCCGCCATCAAGAAGCTCGTGTTCGACGAGAAGCGCATCACCCCGGCCGAGCTCTGGGAGGCCCTCGAGAGCGACTTCGCGGGCGAGAAGGGCGAGCGCATCCGGCAGATGCTCATCAACGACGCACCCAAGTACGGCAACGACGACGACTCCGTGGACCAGCTCGTGGTCGAGGCCTACGACTCCTACATCGACGAGATCAAGAAGTACCCCAACACGCGCCACGGCCGCGGCCCCATCGGCGGCATCCGCTACGCCGGCACGTCCTCGATCAGCGCCAACGTGGGGCAGGGCATGGGCACCATGGCCACGCCCGACGGCCGCCACGCGCACGAGCCGCTGGCCGAGGGTTGCAGCCCGGCGCACAACGCCGACACCCACGGCCCCACCGCGGTCTTCAAGTCCGTCTCCAAGCTGCCCACCGAGAAGATCACCGGCGGCGTGCTGCTCAACCAGAAGGTGACGCCCGCGACGCTCGCGAGCGAGCGCAACAAGCAGAAGCTCGAGGCGCTGATCTCGACGTTCTTCGACCGCCTGCACGGCTACCACGTGCAGTACAACGTCGTGGACCGCGCGACGCTGCTCGACGCGCAGGAGCACCCCGAGCGTCACAAGGACCTCATTGTGCGCGTGGCCGGCTACTCCGCGTTCTTCAACGTGCTCTCGCGCGCCACGCAGGACGACATCATCGCCCGCACCGAGCAGACCCTGTAGGATTGGCCCCAAGAGGGGAGCCCCTCGACCCATCAAAGAAAGGAACCGCTGCAATGAAGCTCATCATCGACGACGCGGACGTCAGCGCGATCAGGCGCCTCGTGGAGTACTACCCCGTCGACGGCGTGACCACCAACCCCTCCATCCTTGCCAAGGCCGGCCGTCCGCCCTTCGAGGTCCTACACGAGATCCGCGACGTCATCGGGCCCGACATGGAGCTCCACGCGCAGGTCGTGGCACGCGACGCCGCGGGCATGGTCGCCGACGGCAGGCGCATCGTGGCCGAGCTCGGCGAGAACACCTTCCCCAAGGTGCCGAGCGTCCCGGAGGGCTTCAAGGCCATGCGCGAGCTCGTCTCCGAGGGCATCCGCGTGACCGCCACGGCGATCTACACCCCCATGCAGGCGTTTCTCGCCGCCAAGGCCGGCGCCTCCTACGCCGCGCCCTACATCAACCGCATCGACAACATGGGCTACGACGGCGTGGGCGTGGCCATGGAGATCCACGACATCTTCCGCGCGAACGGCCTGCCCTGCGAGGTGCTCGCCGCGAGCTTCAAGAACTCCCAGCAGGTGCTCGAGCTCGCCCGCTACGGCGTGGGCGCGGTGACCGCCGCCGCCTCCGTGATCGAGGGCTTCGTCAAGAACGCCGCGATCGACGCCGCCGTGGACGCCTTCACGGCCGACTTCGAGGGCCTGGTCGGTCCCGGCAAGACGATGGCCGACCTGTAGGCTCCGCTCGTAACCCAACCCGTCGGGCCGCCCTCCCCATGCACGCAGGACTGCGCTTCGCGGAAGATCCTGCTTAGCATGGGGAGGGCGGCCTGTCGGTGCGCGGCGGGGTGTCACAGCAAGAGGCCGCCCCACGACCTGCTACGCAGGATCTTCCGCGAAGCGCAGTCCTGCGTGCAGGTCGTGGGGCGGCCAACCGTGCGGTGGGGGAGCGCTACGCCAGCCTGAGGAAGGCGCAGTAGCCGCGGTAGGCCTCGTAGACGTCGGCCTTGCTCGTGGCCTCCCACGGCGCGTGCATCGAGAGCACGGGCACGCCGCAGTCGATGACGTTCATCCCGTAGGTGGCCAGGATGTAGGCGATCGTGCCGCCGCCGCCCTCGTCCACGCGGCCGAGCTCGGCGGTCTGGAAGTGCACGCCGCCCTCGTCCATCACGCGGCGGATGGTGGCAACGTACTCGGCGTCCGCGTCGTTGGAGCCGGACTTGCCGCGGCTGCCGGTGTACTTGTTGAACGTGAGGCCGTGGCCCAGGTAGCAGGAGTTCTTCGGCTCGAAGACGCTCGCGAACGTGGGGTCGAAGCCGGCCGAGACGTCGCTGGAGAGCATGTTGGAGCGCGCGAGGCAGCGGCGCAGCGCGAGCGCGCCGGTCTCGCCGGCCAGCTCGAGCACCTCGGCCATCGTGTCCTCGAAGAAGCGGCTCGTCATGCCCGTGGCGCCCACCGAGCCTATCTCCTCCTTGTCAACGAGCAGGCACACGGCCGTGCGCGCCGGCGCCTCGCAGTCGAGCTGCGCGACGAGGCTCGTGTAGGCGCAGGAGCGGTCGTCCTGGCCGTAGCCCAGGATCATCGAGCGGTCCAGGCCCAGGTCGCGCGCCGCGCCGGCTGGGACGACCTCGAGCTCGGCGGAGAGCAGGTCCTCCTCCTCGATGCCCAGCTGCTCGCGCAGGAGGGCGAGCACGCCGGCCTTGACCGGGCTCTTCTCGGCGTCCTCGTCCTTCTCGGCGTCGGTGGCGTCGGCGTCGACCACGATCGGGCGGTTGCCCACCAGCACGTCGAGCATCTCGCCCTCGATGACCTCGGAGGCCTTCTTGGCCATCTGCTTGCCGCCGAGGTGGGGGAGCAGGTCGGTCACGCAGAAGACGGGGTCGGCCTCGTCCTCGCCGATGGCCACGCTCACCACGGTGCCGTCCTTCTTGGCCACGACGCCGTGGATGGCGAGCGGCATGGTGACCCACTGGTACTTCTTGATGCCGCCGTAGTAGTGGGTGTCCAGCGTGACGAGCTCGTTCTTCTCGTCCACCGGGTCCTGCTTGACGTCGAGGCGCGGGGAGTCGATGTGCGCGCCGAGGATGTTGACGCCGTCCTCCAGGGGCTCGGTGCCCAGGTGCAGCAGTATGAGGCTCTTGCCGCGGTTGACGGCGTAGACCTTGTCGCCGGGCTTGAGGGCCTCGCCGGACGCGCGGCGCTCCTCCAGGCTCACGTAGCCGGCCTCGCGCGCCATGGTCACGGCGGCGGCACAGCACTCGCGCTCGGTCTTGTTGTCGGAGATGAAGGCCTTGTAGCCCTCGCAGAGGTAGTGCAGCTCGTCGAGCTGCTCGGGCGTGTAGTCCTTCCAGGCGTTGGGACGCTCCAACGTGCGCTCCTCTCGGGTCGGGATGGGTGTGACGCACTGATTCTAGGGCAGGCGCGGCCCCGTCGCGGGCGGGCCGTAGACGCCCCTCGGGCACATGCGCGCCCCCTCCGCCCGTCCCTCCCCCGGGATTCTGGATGATGGGGCGCACGAGCGCGGGAGCCTGCCGGCCGCCCGGTTGCGCACCGCGGCCTCGCCGCAGCCCACCGGCTCGGCGGCCTCCCTCCTGCTCATGCCCTCCCTGACGGCGAGGAGGGCGAGCTCGACGTCGTCCTTGGGGTACATGCGGACCTCCAGTCCGGACCCGATGGTCCAACTTTTCGTCCGCACCCCCTGACGCTATGCATTTCTATAATGCGCGCATGTCAGCGCGATTGCTCCATGGCGAGGAAGTGCTCGTAGGCGCCGATGAGGTTGGCATCGTTGAAGAACCGGCACGCCACGATGTCCGTATCGGGGAATGCGTTGTCAAACGCGGCGTTGAAGCGCCGGTGTGCGTCCCTCACGCCCTCCACGAAGAGCGGGTTCTGGCTG
>NZ_CBIFYV010000108.1:0-7773 GCF_966187215.1 Thermophilibacter sp. | reverse complement strand
CGCGCCGACGACCTCTACGCCATCATCGAGGACTAACTCCCTGTGTGGAAAATGGACATTCCCTTTTCCACCTTTGCTCGCAACGTGGAAAAGGGACAGTCCCTTTTCCACACTCGGAAAGGATTAAGCAATGGCTAAGGACATCGTTTTCGGCACCGACGCTCGCGCCAAGCTCGCCAAGGGCGTGAACACCCTGGCTGACGCCGTCACCACCACCATGGGCCCCAAGGGCCGCTACGTGGCCCTGCAGCGCTCCTACGGCGCCCCCACCATCACCAACGACGGCGTCTCCGTCGCCAAGGAGATCGAGCTCAAGGACCCCATCGAGAACATGGGCGCCCAGCTCGTGAAGGAGGTCGCCACCAAGACCAACGACGCCGTGGGTGACGGCACCACCACCGCCACGCTGCTGGCCCAGGTCATCGTCAACGAGGGCCTGCGCAACGTCGCCGCCGGCGCCAACCCCATCGCCATCCGTCGCGGCGTCGACAAGGCCGTGAACGCCGTCGTCGAGGAGATGAAGGCCAACGCCCAGGAGGTCTCCACCAAGCAGCAGATCGCCTCGGTGGGCACCATCTCCGCCTCCGACCCCGAGATCGGCGCCAAGATCTCCGACGCCATGGAGGTCGTGGGCAAGGACGGCGTCATCACCGTCGAGGAGTCCCAGACCTTCGGCATCGACATCGACACCGTCGAGGGCATGCAGTTCGATAAGGGCTACATCTCCCCGTACTTCTCGACCAACAACGAGACGATGACGGCCGAGCTCGACTCCCCGTACATCCTCATGACCGACCAGAAGATCTCCAACATCCAGGACATCCTGCCGATTCTCGAGGCCGTCCAGAAGCAGGGCGCGCCGCTGCTCATCATCGCCGAGGACGTTGACGGCGAGGCCCTGGCCACGCTGATCCTCAACAAGCTCCGCGGCGTGCTCAACGTCTGCGCCGTCAAGGCCCCGGGCTACGGCGACCGCCGCAAGCGCATGCTCGAGGACATCGCCGTGCTGACCGGCGGCCAGGTGGCCATGAAGGAGCTCGGCGTCCAGCTCACCGACGTCACCGCCGAGATGCTCGGCCGTGCCAAGTCCGTCAAGATCACCAAGGACGACACCACCATCGTGGGCGGCGCCGGCTCCAAGCAGGCCATCGACGAGCGCATCGCCCAGATCAAGGCCGAGTACGAGGTCACCACGTCCGACTTCGACAAGGAGAAGCTCCAGGAGCGTCTGGCCAAGCTGGCCGGCGGCGTGGCCGTCATCAAGGTCGGCGCGGCCACCGAGGTCGAGCTCAAGGAGATCAAGCACCGCATCGAGGACGCCCTGCAGGCGACCCGCGCGGCCGTGGAGGAGGGCATCGTCGCCGGCGGCGGCGTGGCGTTCCTCGAGGCCTCCAAGGTGCTCGACGGCGTCGAGGCCGCTGACGCCGACGAGAAGATCGGCGTGGAGATCGTCCGCAAGGCCCTCGAGGCGCCGGTGAAGACCATCGCCAACAACGCGGGCTACGAGGGCTCCGTCGTGGCCGAGAAGATCAAGGGCATGCCCGCCGGCCAGGGCCTCGACTCCGCCACCGGCGAGTACGGCGACATGATCGAGATGGGCGTGCTCGACCCGGTCAAGGTCTGCCGCGTCACGCTCCAGAACGCCGCGTCCGTGGCGTCGCTGATTCTCATCACCGAGGCCACCGTCTCCGACGAGCCCAAGAACACCACCATCGAGGAGGCCATCTCCGCGGCTGCTGCCCAGGGCGGCCAGGGTGGCGGGATGTACTAGGCCCACAGCCTCACCCGCTAGGTCGGCGCCCCCGGCCTTCCTGCGAGAAGTGCGCTGAAGCGGAACTTCTCTGCGGAAGGCCGGGGGCGCCTTCTCGTTTCTCGGCTGGGGTCGTTCTCGGGGCGAGGATGGCGCCTCGAGCCCCTCTCATCTCCAAATAACACGCAAAAAATGATTTTATAATCATATAATTGCTGGATTAAGGTTTGTGGATGTCAGATTTTGCGGGTTAATTGCACGCGAGGGGCGAGAAGGGCGAGAAGGAGCGAGGGACGGGGCGGCGCGCGTCGGGCGCGAGGCCGGGGAGCCGACGATGGGTCAGCGCTCGAGAAGGGCGTCGAGAAAGACGTCGAGGCTGCGGGCTCGCTCAAGGCGGGGGAGCACCCCTGGGTTGCCGAGGGCGCGCACCGTGCTGTCGAAGAGCTCCATGAAGCGCTCGCGATCCTCGCGCCGCACGGCGATCATCAGCACGACGTGGATCACGGGTCCTCCCCAGCGGACGCCGGCTCGGCTCGTGAGCACGCAGAACGCCGTGCGACGCGCGTTCATGTCGAGCGCATGGGGGATGGCGAAGCGCTCGAAGAAGCAGGTTGAGCCGGCGGCCTCGCGGGCGCGCACGGAGGCCGCGAACGAGGGGTCGACGGCGCCGTCCTCGCGCAGCCGGTCGCAGAGCTCGTCGATGACCTCCCCGCGCTCGCGCCGCTCCGGTCCGTCGTCGCGCACGAAGAGCCTCTCCGAGAAGAACGAGCGCATCGAGCGCAGCCGCGCAAGCCTCCCGCTCTCGGTGTGGTGGCGCAGCGCCCTGCCGATGGCGAGGAGGTCATCCGAAAGAAGCAGCGGCGAGACGATGACGTGGGGCACGGATGGGTCGGGCAGCCGCCGCGTCGTGACGACGAGGTCGACGGCCCGTGCCCGCGCCGCGTCGAGCGCCTCGGCGGCGTCGCAGCACACGCAGACGTCGACCTGGTCTCCGAAGCGGCGGACGAGCCGGTCGCGCAGGTCGCGGTCAACCGACTGGTAGGTGGTGCTGAGCAGCGCGACGCGCGCCCTGCCGCTGGCGCGCTCGCCCATGATGAGCCCGAGGTGGACGCACAGGAACCCGAGCTCCCCGTCGCGCACGGGCACGCCCAGGCGCTCGGAGAGAGCCCCGGCGACGACCTGGGCCGCCTCAAACAGGAGCGGGCAGCTTCGCTTGATGCCCTCGAGCAGGTCGTCGTCCTCCAGGGGGTGGGTCCCGGCGCGGCGCACCAGCTGTCCCACATGGAGCACGAGCCCGCGCAGCGCCGGGCCGTCCTCCACGGCGACCCCATAGGGCTCGAGCGCGGAGCGCACGATGTCGGCGATCAGCGCATCCTGACCGACGATCGGCTTGTCGGGGGAGGCCTCGCCGCACGTGGGGCGCAGCAGGCCCGCGAGCAGCGAGGCTATCTGGTCGACGTCCTGGGCCCCGGCGCGAATGGGCCATCGTCGGGCGTACGTCTCGCAGACGTCAAGGGCCACGCGCCGGTCGACGTCGCGCTCCCCGGGATCGCGCCTCGCGAGCCCGGGGCCGGACGGGCAGCGCATCTGAAAGAGGGCTATCGCCAGGCTCGTGGCGAGCCCCGTCACATAGCCGGGCTCGACGTAGCGCTCCTCGCGATGGGCGCAGCGTCTGACGACGTCGCGAACAAAGTCGAGGTCGAGCACCTCGGAGAGGGGCTCGACGAAGCCGTCCGCCGATATGCGGCCGGCGGCCTCGTCCATGACGAGCCGCGTCAGAAGCTGGCGGCGCCCGAGCTCGTCGCCCCTGAGGGTCACGCGGCCGCGCTCGCGCGCGACGTCAACGCCGTAGGGAGCGACGCGCTCCCGCGCCTCGCCCAGGACGCGCTCGACGGCCGTCCGGCTCATGAAGAGCCGCTCGCCCAGATCGTCCGCCGTGGGCCCGAGGCCTCCCTTCACGAGGTCGTAAACGATGGCCCTCAGCGCGATGTCCACGGGGTCCGCCTCGGGCGCTCGCGCCCCTCGCCCGTCGTGGGCGGCCCTCTCCTCGGGCGGGCCCTCCACCAGCCGGTAGCCTCGGTTGCTGCTCGCCACGACGCCGCCGCCCCGGTTGATGCGCGAGACGTCGGCCTGCACCGTGCGCACGGACACACCGAGCTCCCGGGCGAGCTCCGCGCCGGTGAGGGGGCTCTCGGCAAGAAGGTCTATGATGCGGCGCTGTCGCTCGCTCAGCAGTGCCACGCGTCCCCCTTGCCCCGGTCGTCTCTCGTCGGGTCACAGTGTACCCACGGCTCGCGCCCTTGCGGGGCACCCCGCAACAATCTGATTGCAGGACGTAACGCCAGAAGGTATCACGTGAGGTGAGGCGCGCGCAGGCGCGCGAGGACTCGTCAGAAAGGCGTGCGCATGGACAAGGAAGCGGTGCAGATGGCGTCGGTCGGCCTCATCGCCAACGCCGGTGACGCCTTCAGCCACTTTCGCGCGGCCGTCGACCGCGCCCGGGAGGGGGCGTTCGACGAGGCCGAGGCGGAGCTCGACGCGGGACGCGGGGGCATCGCCGAGGCCCACAAGGCCCAGATAGACCTGCTGGCCTGCGAGGCCCGCGGCGAGGACCTCGAGCTCACGCTCCTTCTCGTCCACGCACAGGACCACCTCATGAACGCGATGACGTTCGAGAGCGTGGCCCAGGAGTTCGTGGAGCTCTACCGCGGACGTCGCGGCGAGGGGGTCTCGTGACCGCCCCGGGCGCCGATCGCTTCCTCTGGGGAAGCGCCACGGCGGCCTATCAGTGCGAGGGCGCGTGGAGAGAGGCGGACAAGGGGCTCTCAAACTGGGACTGCTTCTGTCACAGCGCGGCCAACAACGTGAACCCCGTGACGGGCGACGTCGCCGCCGACCACTACCACCGCTTCGAGGAGGACCTCGACCTCATGGCGGAGGGCGGGCAGAACGCCTATCGCTTCTCCGTCGCGTGGACGCGGATCATCCCCGACGGCACCGGGGCGATCTCCGAGGCGGGACTCGCGCACTACGACCGCGTCATCGACGCCTGCCTGGAGCGCGGCATCGAGCCCATGGTCACGCTCTATCACTACGATCTCCCGCAGCCGCTCTTCGAGCGCGGGGGGTGGGAGCGGCGCGAGACCTGCGAGGCCTTCGCGCGCTATGCCCGCGCCTGCTTCGAGCGCTTCGGCGATCGCGTCCGCCTCTGGCTCACCATCAACGAGCCCAACTACGACACGCTCTGCTCCTATGCCATTGGCAACTACCCGCCCAACGTGCGCGACCTCGGCCGGCGCTGGCGCGCGATGTACCACATGCTGCTCGCGAGCGCCCTCGCGGTGCGCGAGTTCCGCGCGATCGGCATGACGGGGCAGATAGGGCTCGTGAGCGACTCCTACTACATCGACACGCGCGTCAAGAGCGAGGAGTACGCGGAGGCGGCGCGGAACGCGGACCTCTTCTTCAACCGGAGCGTCAACGACGTTGCCGTGCTCGGCGTCCTCCCGCCCGAGATGCGCGAGAGGCTCGAGGCGGACGGCTGCGACACCTCCTATGTGCTGCCCGGGGACGAGGCCCTCCTCGCGGAGGGGCGCGTGGACTTTCTGGGGGTGAACGCCTACGAGCGCGAGCTCGTGAAGCCGAGCGACGGCTCGCCCACGAACCTCTCGGCCAACAACACGGGCCGACCCGAGGACAACCACGAGAAGACCGTGCGCGGGTGGTTCACGCTCGACGCCGACCCGTCCGTCCCCAAGAACGCCTGGGGGATGGAGCTCTATCCGCGCTCCGTCTACGACCTGCTCATGGACCTGCGCGAGAAATACCCGCGCACACCCGTCTACATCACGGAGAACGGCATGGGGCATGCCGACGAGCTCGTGGACGGGCGGGTGCGCGACGACTATCGCATCGAGTACCTGAGGGGGTTCGTGGACTGGATCTGGCGCGCCCGCTCCGAGGGCTGCGACGTCCGCGGGTACTTCGTGTGGTCGACGATGGACCTCTACAGCTGGATCAACGGCTATCGCAAGCGATACGGCCTCGTCTACGTGGACTATGGGGATGACTGCCGCCGCATCCCCAAGGACAGCTTCTACTGGTACAGGGACACGATCAGGGAAAGGGGGGAATGACCATGGACAAGATCACCGGATTCATCGAGGCGCACATCGCGCCCGTGGCCAACGGCCTGGCCAAGAACCGCTACATCAAGGCCATCCAGAACACGTTCATGACGCTCATCCCGTTCTTCACCATCGGCAGCTTCGCGCTCATCATCATCGAGCCTCCGGTGGACTACACCACGCTCGACCCCGGCCCGCTGCAGGCGTTCTTCCAGGGCTGGGCCGGCGTCGCCGAGGTGCTTGCCGCGCCGCTCGGGGCGATCAACACCTTCACGATGGGCATCATGGGCCTGTGGGCGGCGATCGGCCTGTCGTACTTCCTCTCGCGCCACTACAAGATGAGCTCGTTCCTCCCGACCTTCCTGGGCGCGGCGTGCTGGCTCGTCACGTCGGGCGTTGACGTGGAGGGCTCCTTCGTGACCGACCACTTCGACTCCACGGGTCTCTTCGCGGCGATTCTCGTGACGATACTGGCGATCGAGCTCTACCGCTTCCTCACGTCCAGGCGCGTGGGCGCCATCGAGATCGCGGGCGCGGCGGTGCCGCCCGCCATCACGGACGCCTTTGCGAGCCTGGTTCCCTGCGCCATCGTCCTGGTGTGCGCGGGGGCGCTCTCCCAGGCGGTCATCGTCGCGACGGGCGTCACGCTTCCCGAGGTCATGACCGTGATCATGGCGCCGGTGGTGTCGCTCGCCGGCACGCCGGTCGGAATCTTCCTGCTCGGTCTCATCGTCATGCTGTTCTGGTGGTTCGGCATCCACGACTCCGTGATCACGAGCCCGCTCGACGTGATCAGCTACGCCAACCTCGACGCCAACATGACGGCGCACATGGCGGGCGTGGCGTCCACGCAGCTCCCGCACGTCCTGACCCCGCCGTTCTGGTGGACGTTCATGGCCATCGGGGGCTCCGGCGCCACCTTCGCGCTGGCGCTGCTGTGCCTGGTCTCGCGCTCCAAGCAGATCAGGACCGTCGGTCGCCTGGGCATCGTCCCGGCCTTCTTCAACATCAACGAGCCGATCATCTTCGGTCTGCCGCTGATGTACAACCCCACGATGTTCATCCCGTTCCTGCTCGTGATGCCGATCAACGGCCTGCTCACCTATGGGGCCATGGCGCTTGGTATCATTGGCAAGACGTACGCCTATGCCGGCTGGAACATGTTCGCTCCCATCGGGGCGCTGCTCTCCAACATGGAGGTCGCCTCGCTGATCTTCTGCCTCGCCCTCATCGTCATCGACGTCCTTCTCTACCTCCCGTTCTTCAAGGTGTACGAGAAGCAGAAGCTCGATGAGGAGGCCCAGTCCGGCACGACCGAGTAGGAGGGACAATGAAGCTGCTGCTGGTCTGCTATGCGGGCATGAGCACGTCGATGCTCGCCCAGCGACTCGTCGAGGAGGGCGAGGGGCGCGGCATCGAGGTGGAGGTCGAGGCGGTCCCGATGACCGAGCTCGAGTCCAACCTCGAGGGCGTCGACGCCGTGCTCCTGGGGCCCCAGGTTCGCTTCGCTGAGAAGGACGCGCGCGCCATGGTGGGCGACCGCGCACCGCTCATGGTGATCGCGCCCCAGGATTTTGGCATGATGCGCGCCGACAACGTGCTCGATCAGGCGATCGCCCTCATCGGCTGAGCGAGGGGGCGGGTCGGGGCCGCGCGTTTCCGGCGGGCCCGACCCCGCGCCCCCGAACGACTCGCCCGCTGTCGAGACAAGATGAGGCCCCGTCGGTCAGTGCGACCGGCGGGGCCTCGTCGTGCGGCGGGAAGCGGTCTACCCGACGAGCGTCTTGGTGATGCTCGCGGCGGCCGTCTTCGTCGGCGACGATGTAGCCCCACTTGTTGAGCTTGATGTCGCCGATCATCTTGGCGAACGGGTTGGCGTTGGTGCCGATGGCCGAG
>NZ_CBIFYV010000107.1:0-3279 GCF_966187215.1 Thermophilibacter sp. | reverse complement strand
CCTGGCGGCGCGCTACGCCGCGTGGGTCGCCGACGGGATGCCCCCGGAGGTCGCCAGGGAGTGACTTGACAGATATAGGAGCATCGTATCCGCGGCGAGGCTGGCGAGAAGGACGAGAAGGACGAGAAGGACGAGAAGGACGAGAAGGATGACGACGCTCTCAGATCGGCCGGGCCGTGCAGGGGCCGGCGTCGTCCTCGCCGGGCTCGCGGACGAGGTCGGCGAGCGTGCGGCTGTCGAGGTAGCTCGCGGTGACGCGCCCGAGGTCGCGCCAGACGCCCACCGTCGAGCAGGTCTCGATCTGCGGGCAGAGCTCCTCGTTGGTGCAGTCCAGGCAGCTCACCGGTGCGAGCGACCCCTCGGCGGCGCGCAGGATCTCGCCGAGCGTGTAGTCCTCTGGCGCGCGCGTGAGCTTGTAGCCGCCGCCCTTGCCGCGCTGACTGGCCACGTAGCCGGCCTTGTGCATGAGCGAGATGACCTGCTCGAGGTACTTGCGCGAGATGTGCTGGCGCCGCGCCACGTCGCCGAGCGAGACCCAGCCGTCGTGCGCGGCCAGGTCGGCCATCGCGCGCAGCGCGTACATCCCCTTCGTCGAGAACATCCCGGCCATGGCGGTCCCTAGCCCTCGCTGCCCGTCGCGGGCGCCTCGCGCGCGGCGAGCATCTCGTCGAGCGTGCGCCACGCCAGCTCGGCGCACTTCACGCGCGCCGGCATGTGCGCGATGTCGCGCAGCAGCGTGCCGTCCTCCAGCTCGTCCAGCTTGGACTCGTCGGTCTCCTCGCCGCGGACCATGCGCATGAAGAGCTCGCACAGCTCGCGCGCCCGCTCGGGCGTCTTGCCCACCATGAGGTCGCTCATGATGTCGGCGCTCGCCTGGGAGATGGCGCAGCCGTGGCCGGTGAAGGCGGCCTCGTCGATGGTGCCGTCGTCGGCGAAGCGCACCGAGAACGTGAGCTCGTCGCCGCAGGAGGGGTTCACGCCCTCGTGGCTGCAGTCGGCGTCCTCCATCTGGTACTTGTAGTCGGGGTGGGACACGTGGTCCATGAACTCCGCGTTGTAGAGGTCAGTCGTTGCCATGGAAGATCCCCCAGACCTGGGTCAGTCCGTCGACCAGCCGGTCGACGTCGCTTGCGTCGTTGTAGAAGGCGAGGCTCGCGCGGCAGCACGCGAGGTTCTCCACGCCGAGCCACGCGAGCAGCGGCTGCGCGCAGTGGTGGCCGGCGCGGATGCAGACGCCCGAGGCGTCGAGGATGCTCGCCACGTCGTGCGGGTGGACGCCGCGCACGTTGAAGCTGATGACGCCGTGGTGGCGCGCGGGGTCCGCGCTGCCGATGAGGTCCACGAAGCCCAGCTCGGCCAGGCGCTCCATCGCGTAGGCCACGAGCGCGCCCTCGCGCTCGGCCACGGCGTCCAGGCCCACCGTCTCGGTGAGGTAGGCGAGCCCGACGCCGGTGGCGTAGATGCCCGCGGCGTCCTGCGTGCCCGCCTCGAACTTCTCGGGCACGGGCGCCCACGTGGCGTCCTGCTCGCGCACGGAGTCGATCATCTCGCCGCCCGTGAGCATGGGCTCCATAGCGTCGAGAAGCTCGTGACGCCCCCACAGCACGCCCACGCCCATCGGCCCCAGCGCCTTGTGGCCCGAGAGCGCCAGGAAGTCGGCGCCCAGCTCGCTCACGTTCACGCGCAGGTGCGGCACCGACTGGGCGGCGTCGACCACCATCACGGCGCCCACCGCGTGCGCGGCGTCGGCGAGCTTGCGGACGGGCAGCTCGCAGCCCATGACGTTGGAGACGTGCGCGCACGACACGATTCTGGTGCGCGGCCCGATCTTCTCGGCGATCTCCTCGTCCGTGAGGGTGCCGTCGCTCTGGGGGTAGAGGTAGACGAGGCGCGCCCCGGCCGCCCGGCAGGCCCGCTGCCAGGGGATGAGGTTGGAGTGGTGCTCCATGATCGTGATGGCCACCTCGTCGCCGGGCCCGAGCACGGTGGGCGAGAAGGACGTGGCCACGAGGTTGAGCGCCTCGGTGGTGTTGCGGGTGAAGACCACGTCGCGCGCGTCCGGGGCGCCGATCAGCGCGGCCACGCGCGCGCGGGCGTCGGCGACCGCCGCGGTGGCCTCCACGGAGAGCCCGTAGAGCCCGCGCAGCGGGTTGGCGTTCATGGTCTCGTAGAAGCGGCACTGCGCGTCGAGCACGCACGCCGGGCGCTGCGCCGTGGCGGCGCTGTCGAGAAACGCGAGCTCGGGCTGGGCCGCGAGCAGCGGGAAGTCGGCCTTGTAGGGGTTCTCGCGGATGTCGGCGCCCATCGTCACGCCTCCTCGACGTGGAAAAGGGAATGTCCCTTTTCCACGTGCTCGACGACGGCGCGGGCCTCGTCGCAGGGGGCGGCGAGAAGGGCGTCCTCGAAGACGGCGCGCACGAACAGGCGCTCGGCGTCCTCGCGGGAGAGCCCGCGGTCGGCGAGGTAGGCCAGCTGCTCGGGGCTCACCGAGCCGATGGTGGCGCCGTGGTTGCCGACCACGTCGTCCTCGTCGCACAGGATCGTGGGCAGCGTCTTGTTGGTCACGTCGTCGCCGAGCACGAGCACGGTCTCTGCCTCGTTGCCCTGCGCGCCGCGCGCGCCGTGGACGAGGTCGATCGTGGTGCGCAGGCTCTTGGAGGCCGCGTCCTCGAGCACCCCGTTGTAGGCGAGCTCTGAGCGCGTGGCGCGCCCGCGCATGCGGACGACCTCGTTGACGTCGAGCGTCTCGGTCCCGCCGGCGTGGTAGCGGCAGGTGAGGTCAAGGCGGGCGCGGTCGCCGGCGAGGTCGGCCTCCAGGCCCAGCGCCACGCCGGCGCCGCCGAGCAGGTACTGGCGCACCTCCACGCGCGCGTCGCGGTCGGCGCGGATGCCCACGCTCTCGAGGTACTGCTGGCCGTCGGCCGCGCCCACGTACTCGAAGAGGCGCACGCGCGCGCCGCGCTCGGCGACCACGCGCAGAAGCGACGCTGACGTGGGTGAGACATTGGGGACAGGTTCATTTGTCTCATCCGAGGTGGTCGTTGCGGGTGCGGCGTCGCTGTCAGCCGATGAGACAAATGAACCTGTCCCCAATGTCTCACCAGCGGCCACCACGATCGTGACCTCGGCGCCCTCGCGGACGAGCACGCCCGTGTCCGCCGCCTCGCCGGCGCCGACGCTCACCACCACGGGCTCCTCGCGGCGCGCGCCGCGCGGGACCCCCACGTAACGGGCGTCGCCGGCCTGTGAATCGGCCCAGGCAGTTACCTCGGGCCCCAT
>NZ_CBIFYV010000106.1:0-10136 GCF_966187215.1 Thermophilibacter sp. | reverse complement strand
GGGCGGCCGCCGTCGCGCGCGGCGCGGGCGCGCTCGCCGCGAAAAGACAGCCGCCCCCGCACTTCTCGGCAAGGCTCATACGAGTATGGTAGCGCCCCGGGTCGCTTCGCCGGATAGTTCGTAGAATGAAGCCGACCACGGACACCCACGTCGACCGCCCCGAGCTCGCCGACTACTCGGTCAGGCTCGGGTACCGCCTGCGCGACCTGCGCCGCGAGCGCGGTCTCAGCCAGGAGTCCGTGGCGCAGCGGGCGCACATCGCGCTCTACACCTACCAGAAGTTCGAGAAGGGCGAGTCCAAGCCGGGCACGCCCATGAACCCGACGCTCAACACGCTGCTCTCGCTGGCGTGGGTCTTCGACCTCGACGTGACCGAGCTGCTCGACTTCGACGGGCGCACGTCCGGGGCCGTGCCGGACGGCGAGAGGGACGGTACGGCCCCCTAGCCGCGCGCCGACGCGAGCATCTCGCGCGCGAGGTCGAGGCTCGCGGCGCTGCCGTCGCCCGAGAGCATGCGCGCGACCTCGGCCACGCGCGCCTCTCCCTCGATGAGCTCGAGCGTGGTCTCGGGCTGCTCGTCCCCCGCCTTGCGCACCAGGTAGTGGCGCTCGGCCATGACGGCCACCTGCGCGAGGTGCGTGACCACGATCACCTGGTGCGTGCGCGCCAGGTCCGCGAGCACGCGCGCGAGCGCCACGGCCGTGGCGCCGCCCACGCCGGCGTCCACCTCATCGAAGACGAGCGTCTCGCACTCGTCGGCCTCGCCGAGCGCAACCTTGCACGCCAGCATCACGCGGCTGACCTCGCCGCCGGACGCGATGCGCCTGAGCGGTCGCGCCGTGAGGCCGGCGCCCGGCCGGTACAGGAACTCCACGCGCGAGGGCCCGCGGCGGCCCCACTCCGCGCGCGGCAGGCGCTCCTGCGCGACCTCCAGCTCGGCCGAGCCCATCTCGAGCCGGGCCATCTGCTCGCTCACGGCGGCCGCCAGGCGCGGGGCCGCCTCGGCCCGCGCGGCGTCGAGGGCGTCGGCCGCCTCGGCGAGCGCGGCCTCGCGGCGCCCGAGCTCCTCGACGGCGCGGCGCTCGAGCTCGCCGCCGTCGCTCGCCGCGGCCACGACCTCGCGGGCGCGCTCGCGGCGCTCGAGCACGTCGTCCATCGTGGGGCCGTAGGCGCGGCGCAGCCCCTCAAGGGCCGCCAAGCGCGTCTGCAGCCGCTCCAGCTCCTCGGGGTCGAAGTCCACCTCGTCGGCGTAGTCGCGCAGCTCGGAGGCCACGTCCTCGACGTCTATCAGCGAGCCGCGCAGCGACTCCGCCCAGGTGCCGAGCGCCTCGTCGTAGCCCGCGGCGGCCTCGAGGGCGCGGACGGCCCCCGACAGCGCGTCGAGCGCGCCACCCTCGCCGGCGAGCAGCTCGCGCGCCCCGGCGGCGGCCTCCATCAGGGCCTCTCCGTGCTCCACGCGCGGCAGCTGCGCCTCCAGCTCCTCGAGCTCGCCCGCGCGCGGGTCCACCTCGTCGATGCGGCGCAGCACGAATGCGGCCTCGTCGAGCTTCTCGCCGGCGGCGCGCCCGAGCTCGCGGACGCGTGCCAGCTCGTCGGCGGCCGCGCGGGCGTCGTCGAGCGCGGCGTCGTAGCGCTCCAGGGCCTCGGCGACCGGCGCGCCGGCCCACGCGTCGAGCATGTCCGCGTGCGTGCGCGCGTCGAGCAGCCGCTGGTGCTCGTGCTGGCCGCAGAGGTCCACGGTGGAGCCCACGCGCGCCGCGAGCTCGCGGACGCTCGCCATCCGGCCGTCGATCTCCACGCGGCCGCGCCCGTCGGCGCCCACGCGCCGGCGCACCACGCAGCCGTCCTCGTCCTGCTCGCCGCGCAGGAACAGGCGCCCCTCGACCTCGAGCGACGACGCACCCTCGCGGACCATGCCCGCGTCGGCGCGCTCCCCCACCAATAGCTTGATGGACGAGAGCAGCGCGGTCTTGCCCGCGCCCGTCTCGCCGGTGAGCACGGTAAGGCCCGGCGCCGGCTCGATGGCGGCGTCCCGGATCAGCGCGACGTCGCGCGCCCGCAGCTCGTCGATCATGCGGCCTCCCCGCCCCTCTCGCCGGTCGTCACTTGCCCACCTGCCCGTAGAAGACGCGCGACACCGAGTCGTAGAAGCTCTGCGCCCCCCGGTCGAGAAGGACCAGGTCGCCGGGGCCGCGCCGCACGCAGGCGCGCACGCCCGTGCCGCCCTCGTGGCGGATGGGCTGGCCGTCGGCGAAGAAGTGGCGCATGGCGGGGCGCTCGGGGCTCATCTCGATCTCCACCACGTCGGACGGCGCGGTGAGGAAGGCCCGCGCCATGATCGTGTGCGGGGCGATGGGCACGCAGACCATGCCGCCGAACTCGGGCGTCACGATGGGGCCGCCGGCGGCGAGCGCGTAGCCCGTGGAGCCCGTGGCCGTGGAGACCACGAAGCCGTCGCCGCGCAGACGGTCGATGTGCTTGCCCGAGACCGCGACGTCGAACTCCACCATGTCGCCGGCCCCGCCGCGGCTGAGCGCGAAGTCGTTGAGCGCGAAGGCGTGCGTGAGCTGCGTGGTGCCGTCCTCGAGCTCGAAGGCGCACTCGACGTCGAGCGTGGCGCGGCGTGACACGTGCAGCTCGCCGGCGAGCGCGTCGCGCACGGTCTCGAGCAGGTCGTCGGGCCCCGCGGCGGTGAGGAAGCCCAGGTGCCCGTAGGAGATGCCGAGGACCGGCACGCCCGAGTAGCCCACGATGCGCGCGGCACGCAGCAGCGTGCCGTCGCCGCCGAGCGAGACCACCAGGCAGCAGCCGTCCGCCGACTCCCCCGCGTCGGGGAAGAGCCGCTTGTCGCGCGCCCAGATTGTCTCGACGCCCTCGTCGTCGAGCCACGCCTCGAGGCGGCGGGCGCTCTCGACGGCGTCCGCGCGCGCGTAGTTGGGAACGATCAGGACCTTCACGCGGGCGTCTCCTCCCTCGCCGATGTGCGGGTCTCGAGTGTAGCACCCGCGCCGCAGTACGCGGGCGCGTGGACACGGGACGGACGATGCGGGGTCGCGCTGCCGGCGGATGACCAGACCAGAGCGGTGGCTTGCGCAAAAGCCGCCTTCGTTACACAAAAATGGAGCGTGCTGTGCAAAATCGGTCTTTCTACCACAAGATTCTGGAATCTCTCAAGTAGCCTGTGTTCGTTTTATATTGTTATATTTCGTCTACCTGCGAAAACGTTATGGGCCCCGCGCGCAACCGTCTTCCTGCTACTCGACCGAGGGCCTATTCCCTGTGTAAGGAATGCTGATTTTGCACACCAAGCCCAGAGTTTGTGTAACGAAGGGACTTTTTGCACGCTACTTGACACCTTATGGCGTCCTGACGGCTCAGCCCCTCGACTCGTGGACGCATTAACGTGCAACGAGCAAGGACCTACCGCGACGCCACGCCGCAGAGCAGGTACTCGACGTTGCCCTTGTGGCCGGTGATGGGGCTCTCACAGCTGCCGCGCACGGTGAGGCCGGCGTCCTCGAAGGCCGCACGCACCCGATCCAGAGCCGCCGCGCGCACGGCTGCGTCGCGCACCACGCCGCCCTCGCCCACGTCGTCGCGGGCCGCCTCGAACTGCGGCTTGACCAGCGTGAGGAAGGTCCCGCCCGGGCGCAGCAGCGCGAGCACCGCCGGCAGCACGGTCACGACCGAGGTGAACGAGACGTCGCACACGGCGAGGTCGACCACGTCGGGGCCGAGAAGGGCGGGCACGTCGCAGACGTTGGTGCGCTCGAGCAGGCGCACGCGGGGGTCGCCGCGCAGCTCCCATGAGAACTGCGCGTAGCCCACGTCCACGGCCACGACGCTCGCGGCGCCGCGCTTGAGCAGGCAGTCGGTGAAGCCCCCGGTGGAGCAGCCCACGTCGAGGCACGCCAGCCCGGTCGGGTCCACGCCGAAGGCGTCGAGGCCGCGCTCGAGCTTGAGGCCGCCGCGGCTCACGTAGGCCGCGCGGCCGCGCACGTGCAGGGGGATGCCGGGCCGCACCTGCTCGCCGGGGGCGGTGAGGCGCCGGTCGGTGGTCGAGACGTCGCCGGCCATGACGGCGCGCATCGCCTCGTCGGTGGTTTGGAAGAGTCCCTGGGCGACGAGCTCGGCGTCGAGCCGGCGGCGACGGGGCAAGGCTAGGCCTCGGCGGAGGCGTCGGCAGCTTCGGGCTCCGCCCCGGCGTCCGGGGCAGGCTCAGCGGGCGCGTCGGGGGCGTCGGCCGCGCCGTTCGTCTCGCCCTTCTCGCCGTCCGCGGCGGGCTCGTCGGCGAGCCGCGCCTCCTCCTCAGGCGAGAAGTCCGTGGCGTCGACGAGGCTCACGGCCTTGGAGCCGAGCGCGATGGCCTCGTCAAAGAGGTCGAGCGAGCGCTCGAGCGAGATGTCCTTGTCGCGCACCTGGGCGACGATGTCGTCGAGGCGCTCGGTGATCTCGGGGAAGGTCTGGTAGCGGGAGACGTCGACGCGGGCCATCTACTCGGCCTCCGCGGGCGCCTCGGCAGACTCCTCCGCGGAAGCTGCCTCGGCCTCGGCGGCCGCGGCCTCCTCCGCCCGGCGCTTCTTCTCGGCGCGGCGGCGCGCCTCCTCGCGCGCGGCGGCGACCACGTCCACGCCGGCCTCGACGTCATCGGCCACGCGGCCGAGGATGCCGTTCACGAAGCGCGAGGACTCGTCGGTGCCGTAGGCCTTGGCCAGCTCGACGCACTCGTCGATGGTCACGGCCACGTCGACGTCGTCCACGCGGAGCATCTCGTACAGCGCGAGGCGCAGGATGTTGCGGTCCACGGCGTTGAGGCGCGCGAGCGACCACCCCGTGGAGCGCTGCACGATCACGGCGTCGAGGTCCGGGCGGGCCTCGTCGGCGCCGAGCGCGAGCCGGCGGGCATAGTCGTCGAGGGGGCCGTCGGACAGCGCGTAGTCGCCGTCCAGGACCTCGAGCACCCCGCGCTCGTTGGCCTCGGCCTGGAAGAGCAGCTGGAGTGCCTGGCTACGGGCGAGGGTGCGCCCGACAAAACGTCCGCTCACGTTACTCCTTGGGGAAGACGAGGCTGTCGATGCACACGTCGACGGCGGAGACCTCCACGCCGACCTGCTCGGCCACGGCGCGCGCGACCTCCTCGCGCACGACGGCGGCGAGCTTGGTGAAGGGGTAGCCGTAGAAGACCGCCAAGTGGACGGTCACGTGCAGCTTGTCGTCCTCCACGCTCGACTCGACGGCCTTCTCGGGGGACACGGTGCGGCTCGTGAAGACCGAGATGAGGCTCGAGGCGATGTCATTGCCCCCGACCGACGCCACGCCCTCGACGCGGCGGGCGGCCAGCGAGACGATCGTGGAGACGACGTCCTTAGAGATGCCGATGCCAGAGACAAACAGCTCGCTTTCGGCCATGTTGACCTCCCTCATCCGGGCCCCGAGGCCCGCGTTTGCGCGATGACTACAGTATAGCGGCGCCGCGCGACCTAGACGCGGCCGACGAATTTGCCGCCGTCGCGGGTGTCGACCTTGATCTTCTCGCCCACGTTGAGGTAGAGCGGGACCTGGATGACCGCGCCGGTCTCGATGGTGGCGGGCTTGGATCCGCCCTGGACGGTGTCGCCCTTGAAGCCGGGGTCGGTCTCGGTGATCTCGACCTCGATGAACATCGGGGGCTCGACGCCGAGAAGCTCGGTGTCGGCGTAGAGCAGGCTCGCGTTGTCGTTCTCCTTGAACCACTTGGCGTTGTCGCCGATGAAGTCGGCCGGGATCTCGACCTGCTCGTAGGTCTCGTTGTCCATGAAGTAGTAGGTGCCGCCGTCGTTGTAGAGGTACTGCATCTCCTTGGTGATGAGCTGCACGTTCTCGAACTTGGTGCCGGCGTTGCAGGTCTGGTCGATCACGCGGCCGGTCTTGAGGTCGCGGATCTTGTAGCGGACGAAGGCACCGCCCTTGCCGGGCTTGACGTGCTGGAACTCGACGATCGTGTAGTACTTGTCGTTGATCTTGAGGCCCATGCCGTTCTTGAAGTCTGCGGTGCTGATGGTTGCCATGAAACGCCTTTCTATCGTACGTGCCTACGGCAACCCATTCTAGCACGCGCGTCAAGCGCCCCGCTGCGCGCCGGGGCGCGACGGTTTGGCCCGCCCGCCTCTCAGCCGAACCCACATGCGTCAAGTTGACGCTTGTGAGCAACCGTCCTTCTCGCCAGCCCGAACACATACGTCAACTTGACGGTTGTGTGCGGCCAAGCCGGGCGACGACGCTCCCGGAAGTTACTCAGAAACGTCAACTTGACGCATGTGTGTAGGTGGAGCGTCGGCGGGATTACCCACAAGCGTCGGACTGACGCATGTGCGCCGGCGGGAGGCCGACAGAATCATCCACAAGCGTCAACCTGACGCTTGTGGGTAGAGCCGACGGCAGCGGGGCGGAGCGCCCATGGTGCGGAACGGAATGACCGGCGAGAAGCAAGTGGGGGTCGGCTCCCCTACCCGCGGCGGGTGAGGCGGCGCCAGATGCCCGCGAGGCCAGCGCGAATCACGCCGAAGAACGTGGCCGAGCGCAGGATCTTCTCGCCACCGATGTGGTCGCGGATGGCGCGCAGCGCGGCGCGGTTGTCGCGCGTGGAGAACGAGTAGTTGGCGCCGCCGACGGTGAAGACCACCCAGCGGGCGATCATGCGGCCGCGAAACATCACGCTCGCCGCGATGTGGTCGATCTGGTCCCACGGGATCTGGATGTAGTCCTCGACGTTGCGCTCGTTGTAGAACTCCAGCGCGCGGTCCCCGATCATCATGTTGCCGTACTCGGCGAGCCCCATGAACGAGGTTGCCGGGACGGTGAGGTCGACCTTGGTGTTCTGAGACTGGGCCATGGGCGCCGTCTCTCCTTTCGAAGGTGTCGAGAAACGCGGCGGGGCCGCGCCCGCCACGTGCCATTGTGACACGTCCGGCGAACGCGGCCCCGAAAGAAGCCGGGGGCTCTGCCCTAGAGGAGGCCGATGAGGTGGCCGACGATGCCGACCACGAACATGCCGATGATGATGACGATCGGCGAGACCTTCTTCTTGAGCAGCCAGCAGCACAGCAGCGTGACGCCCACGGCGGCGAGGCCCGGGATCAGGCTGTCGAGGTTCTGCTGGAGCGTGGTGACCTTCTCGGCGGTCAGCGACAGGCCGCCGGCCTGGTCGGAGAGCGCCTGCAGGATGGCCGAGCCGACGCCCTGGCTCTGGGCGAGCGCGTCGAGGCTGGCCGGGTCGATGTAGGCACCGGTGTCAAGCGGCACGGTGGAGACGACCGGGGCGAAGGTGATGGACACCCAGCGCTCGACCAGCGAGCCGATGACGAACATGCCGAGGATCGAGGCGCCCTCGGTGATCTTGCCGAGCAGGCCGCCCGAGAGGTCGTTGGTGATCGAGGTGCCCAGCTTGTAGCCGAACTCCTGCGTGTACCACTCGAAGACCATGCGGATGATGTTCCAGACCACGAAGAAGATGATCGGGCCTGCGATGGAGCCGCCCATGGCGAGCGAGGCGCCGAGGGCGCCGAGCAGCGGGCGCACGGTGTACCAGAACACCGGGTCGCCGACGCCGGCCAGCGGGCCCATCATGCCGACCTTGACGCCCTGGATGGCGGCGTCGTCGATCGGGGCGCCGTTGGCGCGGTCCTCCTCGAGGGCGAGGGTGACGCCCATGACGGGGGACGAGACGTACGGGTGCGTGTTGTAGAACTCCATGTGACGCTTGAGCGCCGAGATCTGGTCATCCTTGTCGGTGTAGAGCTTCTTGATGGCCGGGATGATGGAGTAGCACCAACCGCCGTTCTGCATGCGCTCGTAGTTCCAGGAGCCCTGCAGGAACTGGTGACGCCACCAGACCTTGATGCGGTCCTGCTTGGTAAGCGTGATCTTGTCTGCCATGTGTCTCTACCCCCTTTCCTACTCGTAGTCGTCCAGGATGTCGCCGAGCGGGTCGCCCGAGCCGGCGGCGCCGGCACCGGACTTCGCCATCTCCTTGAGGCCCAGGTAGATGAGGGCCAGGCAGATGCCGATGGCGCCCAGGGCGATGAGCGTGAGCTCGGAGATGGCGGCGAGGCAGAAGCCGAGGACGAAGAACGGCCAGACCTCGCGGGTGGCCATCATGTTGATGACCATCGCGTAGCCGACGGCGGCGACCATGCCGCCACCGATGGACATGCCGTCGGTGAGCCAGGCGGGCATGGCGCTCAGGGCGGCCGTCACGGCCTCCTGCGGGATGAAGCACAGGGCCGCGGCCGGGATGGCGATGCGGACGCCCTGCATGCAGATGGCCACGATCTGGAGCGCGTCGATGGTGCCGAAGTTGCCCTTGGCGGCGGCGGCGTCCATGCCGTGGACGATGGGGATGGCCAGCGTACGGACGATCATGGTCAGGAACAGGCCGGCCACGGACAGCGGCACGGCCACGGCGATGGCCGTGGAGATGGCCTCGGCCTGGGCGGTCCCGCCGTTGAGGGCGATGACCATCAGGATGGCCGAGGCGGTGGACGCGAGCGCCGCGTCAGGCGCGACGGCGGCGCCGATGTTGGCCCAGCCGAGGGCCATCATCTGCAGGGTGCCGCCGAGGACGATGCCGGCCTCGAGGTGGCCGCTCACCAGACCGATGAGCGTGCAGGCCACCAGCGGCTGGTGGAACTCGAACTCGTCAAGGATGCCCTCCATGCCGGCGAGGAAGGCAACGATGACAATCAGGATGATTGTGATTACCGACATGTTTCCCTCCTTCTTATGCCTGGGCCGCCAGCTCGGACTCGGCCTTCTTGATCATCGCGTCGTAGTTCTCCGGCGAGTCGGCCGGGACCTTGCGGATGTCGAACTCGACGCCCTCGGAGCGGAGCTTCTGCAGGCAGTCGATGTCGGCCTGGTCGAGCGCGATGGCGTTGGTGGCCACGACCTTGCCCACGGAGTGGGCCATGGAGCCGAGGTTGACGTTCTTGATGTCCACGCCGGCCTCGACGCAGCGCAGGACGTCCTGCGGGGTCTCGAACAGCAGCATGACCTTGGTGGCGCCGAAGCGCGGGTCCTTGGACACCTCGATCATCTTGGAGATCGGGACGACGTTGACCTTGACTCCCGGGGGCGCGGCCTGGACGATCATCGTCTTGCGCAGCTCGTCGTGGGAGACGGAGTCGGAGACGACGATGATGCGGTCCGGGCTGACCGTCTTGGTCCACGTGGTGGCCACCTGGCCGTGGAGCAGACGGGTGTCCACGCGGCAGTGGGCGATCTTGATGTGCCCGTCGCCGAGGACGGTGCCCTCGGGGATGGCGCCGACGGCCGGCGCGGCGGCCGGGGCGGCGGCGGGAGCGGCCTCGGCGGGCGCGAGCTCCTCGGGCTTCACGCAGATGCCGGCCTTGGCCTCGGGGTAGATCTCCTTGGCGACGTCAGCCGCGGTCTCGGCACCCATGCGCGCGCCGTAGGCCGAGATGAGCATCGGCAGGTTGAGACCACCGACGGCCACCCAGTTCTCGTGGCCCTCCTCGCCGAGCAGCAGCGAGACCTGGTTCCAGGGCGTACCGCCCTGGAGGTCGACCAGGAACAGGACCTGATCCTGGTCGTCGAAGCCGGAGACAGCTTCGAGAAGCTTCGCCCTGAGGTCGTCTGGCCCCATCTCGGGCATGAGCGTCACGGCCGCTACGTTCTCCTGCTTGCCGAAGATCATCTGGCCGGACATCAGGATGCCCTCGGAGAACGTGCCATGACTGGCTAGAACAATGCTAACCACCGCTTACCTCCTTTTCGAATTTCGCGGACTCTCCTCCAACGCGCAGGGCCACGGGGGACAAACCTCCACGTTCTCTCCTCCGTCGCTCCACGCGCCGTACACATTTTACTCACTTATGACGAAGTTGTGAAGCGATTAACCGGTTTCTGAGCCTTCAGGCTTCTTAAAGTTCTGGCCGCGAGGGAGGGGCCGTGAGCGCCGCGACCTTCTCGCCGGGCGGGCGGGCACGCGCCGCCGACGCCGCAGCCGCGCGACGCCCCTGCGGCCCACAAATCGGTCAACTGTGGCCTCGTGGGGGTGCGGACGAAAAGTTGGACGCCCGAGGCGTCCGGGACGGAGGTCCGCATGTACCGGGAAGACGACAGGCAGGCCATAGTCG
>NZ_CBIFYV010000105.1:0-4879 GCF_966187215.1 Thermophilibacter sp. | reverse complement strand
GTTCGCTCCGCGCTCCTCGCTGCGCTCGTCGCTCCCTTCGTGAGTCGCGACGGCACCGTCCCCGCCGGCTCCGCCAACGGCGGCCGGCTCGACGGGGCTCTCGCTCGGGGCGGGCTTGGCCGTGGGGTGCATCGCGTAGAGGTCGGCGGCGCTCGGCTTGGCGGCGGGGGGTTCGGGCTGGGCATCGGCCGTGGGCTCGGAGGGTGCCTCGGCTGACGTCTCGGTCTCGTCGGGCTCGGGGGCGTCGTCGTCGGCTTCGGCGGCTGCGGAGGCCTCGGCGGCCTCGCGGGCCTTCTTCTCCTCGGCGAGGCGCTTCTTGCGCTCGGCGAAGGTCTCGACGTGGCGCTCGGGCGCAGCGGTCTGCTCGCCCTCGGGCGCCTCGAGGTCGGCGTCCTCCTCGAGGGCCTCCTCGCGACGCTTGCGGTTGGGCTTCTTGGGGTTGTCGCTCATGGCCTCGGCGGCCGGGTCCATGATGTTGGTCTGGACCACCTCGGTGAAGCCCTCCTGGGCGTTGCGGAACTGGCGCAGGGCCCTGCCCAGGGTCCGCCCCATGCCCGGGAGCTTGTCGGGTCCGAAGATCATGAACGCAAAGAGCACGATGAGAACGAGCTCTGTCTCTCCAATGCCAAACACGGACTAAAGTCACCCGCTTTCGTGTCGTCGTCCTTCTCGCCGCCGGGGCGGCCCCTCTTTCCTAGTCCTCGCGGATGTTGAGGTCGTCGCTCACGCCGAGCAACCCCAGCACGCGCGCGACGTTGCGCTGCGGGTGCGCCACGACGAGCGTGCCGCCGGCCTCGAGCGCGCGGTGCGCGGCGCCCACCAGCACGCCGATGCCCGTGGAGTCGATGTAGGGGACCTCAGCGAGGTCGACCACGAGCTCGCCGCCCGCGATACCGGCCGCGATCGCGGCGTCGATGCCCTGGCGCAGCTCGTCCGCGCAGGAGACGTCCACCTCGCCGGTCACGCGCAGCAGCGCGCCCGCGTCGGTGGTCGTGGTGGTGATGTCAAGGCTCATGGGCCCTCCCCTCGGGCGCTCGCTACTCGCTCGCACCCGCGTCGTTGGTGGCGCCGTCGGCGCCCGTGTCGGTGGTGTCGGTGCCGTCCGTGCCCGCGTCGTCCGAGCCGTCGTCCGCGGAGCCGTCCGCGCTGTCGCCCTGCAGCGACTCCAGACGGCCCTCGGCGTAGCTCTTGGCGCCCGCCTCGTCGTCCGGGTCGTTCGCGACGGCCTGCTCGTAGGCCGCGACGGCCTGGTCGGTGGAGCCCTGGGCCTCGTAGAGCATGCCCAGGTCGGCCCAGGCGGGCGCGTATTCGGGCGAGGCCTGTGTGACGGCCTCGAGGTCGGCGACGGCCTGGTCGGTCTCGCCGAGGTAGTACTCGCACAGCGCGCGCTCGGTGCGCGCCTCGGGCGTGTCGCTCAGCTCGAGGTACTGGTCGTAGTAGCCGAGGGCGCGCTGCAGGAGCTCGGTGCCGTGGGAGCGCTCGTCGTCGGTCTGCGCGAGCATGCCCACCATGCGTCCCCACGACGTGCAGTTCTGCGCGAGCGACAGGAGCGAGTCGGTGTCGGACGGGTCGGCCTCGACCTTGCTCTCGAGGTCGGCGACCGTGGACTCGTACTGGGAGTCCACGTAGTCGACGTTGTACTCCACGGTCTGGTTGTCGCTCTGGACGACCGACGCGATCGCGCCGGCGAGCGTCGAGAAGGCGAAGATGACGATGAAGGCGATGATGACGACCTTCTGCGGGCGCGAGAGCTCGCCGGGCCTGCGCTCGCGCTTGGCGCGCTTCGCGTCCTTCTCGCCCGCCGGGTCCTTGCCCACCCGCTTGCTCTTGGGCTTGGACGGCTTTGGTGCCTGCTTCTTGGACATCCCCTGATGCTCCCGCCTCGTGCGCTGTGACGCATGCGCGCCGCAGCCTCCTAGGATATGCCACCGGGCCCCGCCCGCGACGCGGACCGGGCCCGAGCGGCGATAATAACAGAACTTCGCCAGAGCGCCGAAGGGCCGGCCCCGGCGTCCCGGGGCCGCCGCTACGCGCGCTCGGCCCTGGCGAGACGGGCGGCCACGAGCTTGACGGCCACCACGAAGACGTCGAGCGCCTGGCCGAGCTCCTCCAGCGTCGGGTAGGTGGGCGCGATGCGGATGTTGGCGTCGCGCGGGTCGTTGCCGTAGGGGAAGGGCGCCCCGGCCGGCGTGAGCTTGACGCCCAGCTCGCCGGCGAGCTTGACGACGGCCTTGGCCGAGCCCTCGGGCCCCTCGAACGACACGAAGTAGCCGCCGCGCGGGTGCGTCCACGTGGCGCAGTCGAGCCCGCCGAGACCCTCCGTGAGCTTCTCCTCCACCAGCGCGAAGCGCGGGGCCACGAGCTCGGCGTGACGGCGCATGTGCGCGGCCACGCCCGCGGCGTCGCGCAGGAAGCGCACGTGCGCGAGCTGGCTGATCTTCTCGGGCGAGACGCGCATGGCCGCGAAGGCGCGGCGCAGGTCGGCCATGTCCGCCGGGCTCGCGGCGACCCACGCCATGCCGGAGCTGGGGAAGGTCACCTTGGCCGTGGAGGCGAACTCGTAGACGAGGTTCTCGGCGCCCGCCTCGGCGAGCGCGTCGAAGATGTTGAGCAGCTCGTCGCCCTCGCCCGCGAAGGTGTGGACGGCGTAGGCGTTGTCCCAGAAGATGCGGAAGTCCGGCGCGGCGGGCCTGAGCGCGGCGAAGGCGCGCACGACCTCGTCGGAGTAGGTGACGCCGGTGGGGTTGGCGTACTTGGGCACGCACCAGATGCCCTTGACCGTGGCGTCCTTCTCCACGTACTCGCGGACGACGTCCATGTCGGGGCCGTCCTCGCGCATCGGAACGGGGACGTTGGTGATGCCGAAGCTCTCGGTGACGGTGAAGTGGCGGTCGTAGCCGGGCACCGGGCAGAGGAACTTGACCTCGCCCTGGCGGCACCACGGCTCGTTGCCGGCGATGCCGTGGACGTAGCCGTGCTCCACGCAGTCGTACATGAGGTTGAGGCTCGACGAGCCGATGACCGAGACGTTGGCCGCGTCCACGCCGATGAGCTCGGCCGCGAGGGCGCGCGCGGAGGGCAGGCCGTCGGGGGCGCCGTAGTTGTCGGCGTCGACGCCCTGGTCGGCGAGGTCGGTCTCGCTGGTCACGAGGTCGAGCATCGGGCGCGAGAGCGCGGTCTGCTCGGGGCTCGGCTTGCCGCGGGCCATGTCGAGCTTGAGGTTCAGGGCGCGCAGCTCGTCTGCCTGGCGCTCGAGGTCCGCGAGGGCGGCGTCGAGCTCGGCGTCGGTCATCTTCTGGTAGACGGATGTCATGGGTCGGGTCCTCCTCTGGCTCAGGTTGTCCGGTCAGAGTATAGATGCAAACCCGGGTGGGGCTGCTACCATGTTCCAGACGAAAACGAACGATTACACGCCCGAGGAGGACCCATGGACCTGCGCGCCGAGGAGTACGGCGAGCTGCAACGGCTCGTGGACAGCGTGTTCGTGCCGGGAATCGCGTCCGCGGCGACCTGCTCCAAGCTCGACGTGGTGACCCGCGCCGAGATCCTCGACCTCTGCGCCGACCTCGTCGAGGTGGTCGAGGCGCTGCCCTCGCGCACCTACACCCGCCAGCGCCTCTGCGACCAGCTCAACTCCATCCTCACCGGGCGCGGCTGGGGCGCCGTCTACGGGACGGTCGCGTAGCGCGCAGGGCGGCCGCCGCGCGCCCTTCTCGTCCCTCTCGCCGGCCAACGAACCGCATCGCGCCCTTCTCGGCACCCAACGACCCGCGCATCGTCCTTCTCGCTCTCCAACAACCCGCAAAAAATGATTTCATATTCATATATTCACAGGATTAAGGTTTGTGAATGTCAGTTTTTGCGGGTTAATCGAGAAGAACGGCCGGAGAGCGCGACAAAAAAGGCGGCGCCCGGACCGTCCGGACGCCGCCTCAGCGAGAGCTTCTCGCCGCGCGCTACTCGTCCTCGGCCAGGGCCTCGGCGATCTCGTCGGTCATCTCCATGGTGTGGTAGACGTTCTGCACGTCCTCCAGCTCGTCCAAGCGGTCGACGAGGCGCTGGACCTTCTTGGCGTCGGCCACCGAGACCTGCGTCGGGGTGGTGGGGACCATCGTGAGCTCGGCGCCCTTGACCTCGATGCCCTGGTCCTCCAGGCCCTTCTGGACGTTCTGCATGTTGTCGTAGGCGGTCCAGACGATCCACTGCTCGCCGGCGTCCTCGTAGTCCTCGCCGCCGGCCTCGGCCACGGCCATCATGAACTCGTCCTCGTCGACGGCGTTCTCGCGGTCGGCGACCTTCTTGTCGTCGGACTTGATGACCTTCTCCACAGCGATCGAGCCCTTGCGCTCGAACTGGAACGCCACGGAGCCAGAGGTGCCGAGGCTGCCGCCGGAGTGGCTGAACGCGGAGCGCACGTCGGCCGCGGTGCGGTTCTTGTTGTCGGTCAGGCAGTCAACGTAGACGGCCACGCCGGCGGGACCGTAGCCCTCGTAGGTGATCTCCTCGTAGTTGGCGGCGTCGGCGCCGGAGCCGAAGGCCTTGTCGATGGCCGCCTTGATCTTGGCGTTGGGCATCGAGACCATGCGCGCGCGGGCCACGGCCGCGGCGAGCGTGGCGTTGTTGTCCGGGTTGGGGTCGCCGCCGAGCTTGGCCGCGACGGTGATGTTGCGCGAGAGCTTGGAGAACAGCGACGAGCGCTTGGCGTCGATGGCCGCCTTCTTGTGCTTGGTGGTAGCCCACTTGGAGTGTCCGGACATGTGCATCCCCTTCGGTGATTTGTAGCCTGAAACGCTCATACGATAGCGAAGGCGGCGCGGCTTGTAAAGTGAGACGTTGGGGACAGGTTCGTTTGTCTCATAGGGATTTTAATGAGACAAAC
>NZ_CBIFYV010000104.1:0-6376 GCF_966187215.1 Thermophilibacter sp. | reverse complement strand
CCGCCGCGGGGCCGTCCGGCTCGCTCGCCGACGAGATCGCCGCCGGGCTGGCCTCCGGCGAGCCCAAGAGCGCGCTGGCCAAGCGGCTCGCCAGGTCCTTCTCGCTGCCCCGCGCCGAGGTCTACGACGCCATGGTGGCCGCCGCCTCCGCGCGCGACGAGTGACGTGCGGGAAGCTGACGGTCTTCTCGCCCAGAGCGTCCGGACGCCGCACGTCAACGGCGGAGGTGCGGCTTCGGGACGGTTTTGACGCCCAAGGCGTCCGGACGCCGCACGCCCGCCGCACGCCGGTCGGCATCCGCGCCGCGCCCCGGCCCTGCGGTACAATCGACCCCGCATGCACGTCCGTCATGAGGAGCCGACACATGGCAGAGAAGCCTTCCTACTACATCACCACGCCGATCTACTACGTCAACGCCGCCCCGCACCTGGGCACCGCCTACTGCACGATCCTCGCGGACGTCCAGGCGCGCTTCCGCCGCGCGGCCGGCTACGACGTGAAGTTCCTCACGGGCATGGACGAGCACGGCGAGAAGGTCGCCGAGGCCGCGGCCGCCCACGACATGACCCCGCAGCAGTGGTGCGACTCCCAGGCGCCGCTGTTCACCGGCCTCTGGGAGACCCTCGAGATCTCCAACGACGACTTCATCCGCACCACCGAGCCGCGCCAGCACCACGCCGTCCAGTACCTCTGGGAGCGCATGCGCGAGGCGGGCTACATCTACAAGGGCTCCTACGACGGCTGGTACTGCGTGCCGGAGGAGACCTACTTCACCGAGACCCAGGTCGAGAAGGCCGACGAGGAGCGCGACACCAAGGGCCAGCACCTCTGTCCCGACTGCGGCCGTCCGCTCGAGCGCGTCCAGGAGGAGTCCTGGTTCTTCAAGCTCTCCGCGTTCCAGGACCGTCTGCTCGCGCTCTACGACGAGCACCCCGACTTCGTGCGGCCCGACTTCCGCATGAACGAGGTGCGCACGTTCGTGGCCGGCGGCCTGCAGGACCTCTCGGTCAGCCGCACCACCTTCGACTGGGGCATCCAGCTGCCGTTTGACGAGAAGCACGTCACCTACGTGTGGTTTGACGCGCTGCTCAACTACATGACCGCCGTGGGCTACGGCGTGGACACACCCGAGGCCCGCGCCGAGCTGGCGCGCCGCTGGCCGGCGCAGTGCCACGTGGTGGGCAAGGACATCATCCGCTTCCACTGCGTGATCTGGCCCGCCATGCTCATGGCCATCGGCGAGGCCCTGCCCGAGCACGTCTTCGCGCACGGCTTCCTCACGGTGCGCAACGCCGAGACCGGCAAGGCCGAGAAGATGTCCAAGTCCCGCGGCAACGCGATCGCGCCGCAGGACGTGATAGACCTTCTGGGCGTCGAGGGCTACCGCTACTACTTCATGACCGACGTCAACCACGGCGAGGACTCCGCGATCAGCTTCGAGCGCATGGAGCAGGTCTACAACGCCGATTTGGCCAACAGCTGGGGTAACCTCGTGAGCCGCGCGCTCAACATGAGCGCCAAGTACTTCGACGGCGCCACGCCCGCGCTGGCCGACGGCTGGGCCGAGAAGGACGGCGTGCTCCGCGGCATCGCCACCGGCATCTACGACGCCTACGCCGCGTGCATGGAGCGCTTTGACTACGTGGGCGCCAAGGACGTCGTGATGGAGCTCGTCCACGCCGCCAACCACTTCATCGAGGACTCCGCGCCCTGGACCGTGGCCAAGGACCCGGAGCGCGCCGGTGAGCTCGCCGACATCATCGCGAGCCTGCTCGAGTCCATCCGCATCTGCGCGCACCTGCTCGCGCCGTTCATGCCGTCCACCTCTGCCGAGGTGCTGCGCCGCATGAGCCTGGGCGACGAGGCCGCGACCGACGACCTGCGCGCGGCCTGCGCGTGGGGCGGCCTGGTCGGCGGGGCGCCCGTGACCAAGGGCGACGCGCTCTTCCCGCGCCTCGTGGCGGACAAGAAGTAGCCGTGGCGTCCTCACCGCTCGCGAGTCCGGGCGCCACGCGCGCGCTGCTCGAGGCCTACGGCCTGGCCACCAAGCACCGCCTGGGCCAGAACTTCCTGGTGAGCAACGCGGTGGTCGAGAGGATCTGCGCGCTCGCGGAGCTTCCGGCCGACGCGCGCGTGCTCGAGGTCGGGCCCGGCATCGGCACCCTCACGCTGGCGCTTCTCGCCGAGGCGTCGCACGTGGTGGCCGTCGAGGCCGACCGCACGCTCGAGCCGGTGCTCTCGGCGCACGCCGCGGCCCACCCGGGGTTCTCGTTCATCATGGGCGACGCGCTGCGCGTGACGCCGGGGCAGGTCGCCGAGGCCGCGGGCGGTGCGCCCACGGTCATGGTGTCCAATCTGCCCTACAACGTGGCCGCCACGATCATCCTGCGCTACCTGCAGGAGATGCCGTCGCTCGAGCGGCTGGTGGTGATGGTGCAGGCCGAGGTCGCCGACCGCATCTGCGCCGAGCCCGGCAGCCGCACCTACGGCGCCTACACGGCCAAGCTGGCCCTTCTCGCCCGCGTGACCGGGCGCTTCGAGGTGGGGCCGCGCAACTTCATGCCTCCCCCGCACGTGGACTCCGCCGTGGTGCGCATCGACCGCCTGTCCCAAAAGGGGACAGGAGAAAAATGGGACATCCCGGCCGTCTCCGCCGTCATCGACGCCGCGTTCGCGCAGCGGCGCAAGACCATACGCAACTCGATGTCCGCGTCCGGCTTCGAGAAGGGCGCGCTCGACGCGGCGTTCGCGGCGTGCGGCATCGCCCCCACCTGTCGCGCCGAGACGCTCGCGCCCGCCGACTTCGTGCGCCTGGCGAACGCGCTCTCCCCGCTGACCTCCCCGAAGGAGTGACCATGTCCGAGCAGATTTCCCTCGACGACCGCACGCTCGCGGACGGCGCGCTCTTCCACGACCGCAAGGGCAACCCCGTCGAGGCGCCCGAGCCGCTCGCGCCGCTCGCCGACACCCACGGCCACCTCACGAGCTTCCGCGCGCACGACCCGGCGCTCGCCCTCGCGCGCGCCGCGGTGGCCGGCGTGCGGCTGCTCGTGGTGCCGGTCGACCCCGTCGAGGACGTTCCCGGCCGCTGGGGGAGCGTCGCCGAGCTCCTGGGCTGGCTGGACGAGCAGGTCGAGCTCGCGGGGCGCTGCCTCGACGAGTGGGCCGCGCGCGGCGTGGTGCCGCCGGACTTCGAGGGTACGGACGCGCCGGCGCTTCTGGACAACGTGCGCATCGTGGCCGGCGCGCACCCCTACGGGGCGGCCGAGCTGGACGACGAGGCGATCGCGCGCCTGCGCGAGCTGCTGGCCAGCCCGCGCGCCGTGGGCGTGGGGGAGTTCGGGCTCGACTACGGCCCGTACAACAAGGTGCCGTACCCGGTGCAGGAGGAGGCGTTCCGCTGCCAGCTGCGCGTGGCGCACGAGCTGGGGCTGCCGGCGGAGCTGCACATCCGCGACGCCGTCGGTGATGCCGCGTGCGGGGCGCACGCCGACGCCGCGCGGATCCTTGCCGAGGAGGGCGTGCCCGCGAGCGGCTGCGACCTGCACTGCTTCACCTCCGACGTCAAGGTGATGGAGGACTTCACGCGCCTCGGCTGCCACGTGGCCTTCGGCGGGGCGGCCACCTTCAGCCGCTCCGACGACATCCGCGCCGCGGCCGTCTACTGCCCCGAGCGCAAGCTGCTCTCCGAGACCGACAGCCCCTACATGGCGCCGGTGCCCCTGCGCGGGGAGGAGTGCGAGCCGGCCATGGTGGCGTTCACCGCGGCCCTTCTCGCCGACGTGCGCGAGGCCGCCGGGCGCGGCAGCCGGGCGGCCACGTACCGCGCGCTCTGGGAGAACGCGCGGGCCTTCTTCGGGCTGTAGGGGGTCGTCATGCCCGCTCGTCTGATCTTGGCCCTGGTCGCAATGGCCGGGTGTCTCGTCTTGATGGTCATCCTGTTCGTGGTTGCCTGGCGGCGCACGCTCGCGGGGGTCGAGGCGTCGGGGCTGCGCTACCGACTGCGCTGCGAGGCCTGCGGCAACGAGTTCGAGCTCGCGCCGCGTGCGTACACCCGCTCGAAGGTGCAGCGCTCCCGTTCGGTCACGAGGACCGAGGCGCGGGGCGTGACGCTGGTGCGCAGGCCGCGCTACGGGTATCTGGCCAAGCGCTTCGTCTGTCCGGCGTGCGGCGAGAGGCACTGGTGCGAGGTCCTGAACGCCAATGAGGCTCAGGACGTCGCGACGCCGATCGCGCTGCGGTGCTTCGGGGCGGCCCTGGCGGCGCTGGTTGTGATTGGGTTCGCGCTGCGGGCGGTGCTCGTGTAGGGCGGCGTCCCTACGGGCGGGGCGTCCGGCGCGCCATGAGCCGGGCGTAGCGAGAGGGATCGACCGCCTCGGTGGGGAAGTCGGCGCCCGCGCGGATCGCGGCGACGAGGCGGTCGATGGCCTCGGAGACGCGCCGGCGGCGCCACCCCATGCGGGGGCAGCGCACCGCGCGCGCCACGACGTCCGCGTCGATGACGGCGAGGCCGCCCCTCCAGGCGAGGCCAGCCGCGGCGCAGCGACGTGCCAGCTCGCCCAGGGCGTCGAGCGCGGGCGCGGGGTCGGTGCCGTCCGTGACGCAGACGGCGTAGACGCGCGCGCCGGGCGGGAGCTCGGGTAGTGCGCCCATCTCGGCACCCGTCGCGAGGCCGAGCACGGCGGCGTCGCCGTCCGCGCCGGCGCCGTAGACGCGCTCGTAGACCGCGCACGCCTCGGCGAGGTCCGCGAGCAGGTGCGCCACGGCGGGGTCCGCCGCGCCGGCCGATATGTCCCGGGTGAGAAGCCGCATGTCCCGTATGGTACGCCGCCGCGCGTCCTTCTCGCCCGTTGACGCGCAGCCTCCCACGCCCGCCGCTTTTCAAATAACCCGCAAAAAATGATTTCATATTCATATAATCGCAGGAAAGAAAAACGAGTTTGTCAGAATATGCGTGTTAATCAGTGACGACGGGCGAGAAGGGCAGCGCGCGTGGTAGAGTCGGGGCCCGTCGCGCGGGTCCCGCGGCGGGAGGGGGTGGCCCATGCGCATCGGACAGCTTGCCCGCGCCGCGGCCGACGAGCTCGCCGAGCTCGTGTGGCCCACCCGCTGCGTGGGCTGCGACCAGCCCGGCGAGCTGCTCTGCGACGAGTGCCGCGCCGCGCTGCCGTGGGTCGAGCAGCGCCTGGCCTGTCCCGTCTGCGGCGCGCCGTACGGCTTTCTCACCTGCACGGAGTGCGACGGCGCCTGGCCCACCCGCGCCGCCGTGGCCGCGACGGGCTTCCACGGCGCGCCCGCCCGCCTGGTCGCCGCCCTCAAGGACGCCCACGAGCTGCGCCTGGCCCCCGTGATGGCGGCCGCGATGCTCACGGCGCTCGACGAGGCGTCGGCCTGGCCCGCCCCGGACGGCGCGCCCCGCTTCGACCCCGACGCGATTGACGGGGTCTGCTTCGTGCCGGCCACCGCGGCCGCCTACGCGCGGCGCGGCTTCGACCACATGGAGCTCGTGGCCCGCGCGCTCTGCTCGGCCGCCGACCTGCCGCTTGCTGACGCGCTCGTGCGCGCGGCCTCCCGCGACCAGCGCGAGCTCGGGCGGCGGGAGCGCGCCGCCAACCTTTCCGGCACCATGCGCGCGGTCGGCGACGTGGCGGGCGGGCGCCTGCTGCTGCTCGACGACGTGGCCACCACCGGCGCGTCGGTCGCCGAGGCCACGCGCGTACTTCTCGCCCGCGGCGCCGCCTCGGTCACGGCCTGCGTCTTCGCCCGCGTCTGGTGACGGCGGCCGATCCCGATGCGCCCGCGGGCCGCTTGGACAAGTTCGGCGGCATTTGTGTATTCGTGGCCCACAGATGCACCTTTTGTGGGCCACGTACCGAGAAGGAGGTGCGAGAAGGCCCTCGATCGGCGCCCTCGGGCACCCAAAAGCATCGATTCACGACATCTGTGTCCTTCTCGCTGGGTACGTGGCCCACAGTTGAGGCATTTGTGGGCCACGAATACTCAAATGCCGTATTTGTGGGCCAGGGACCAGGCGACGCCGGAAGCGGGACAAGACCCAGACCCCGCCCGCCCCGCTCCGCCGCGACCGGCGCGCCCGCGGAACCGCCGCGCCGTCGGCGACGTCGCGCGGGTATACTCGAAGGCGTCTCGACCCAGGTCTGTGGTTGCGGCCGGCTCCCGCGCGGGGCCGTCCAAGTCCATGCCAGACGAGGGCAAAGGGATCCACGTAAGCCCGGGCGTGCGCGTCCGGGCGATCATGGCTCGTCCTAGAGGTAAGTCGCACCGCCCGTCAGACGAGAGGCATCCGGCCTCGCGGGCGAGAGGGGCAAGAGTGGAGGAGGAGAAGAGCAGCAAGCAAAATCCTCAGTGCGCAAGT
>NZ_CBIFYV010000103.1:0-5114 GCF_966187215.1 Thermophilibacter sp. | reverse complement strand
GCCGCGAACGCAGGGGACCACGCGCTCAGCGACGGTAACGCAGGTCGTTCGGGGGCGAGGTTTTTCTCGCCCAGCGACTTCTGAGCGAAGCGAAGTGAGCCGGACGAGAAGGGCGGCGCCGGCACTATGGAAGGAGAGACATGGCCCAGACCATGGCGGAGAAGATCCTCGCGGCGCACGCGGGGCTCGAGGAGGTCGTTCCCGGCCAGCTCATCGAGTGCGACCTGGATCTCGTGCTCGCCAACGACATCACGGCACCCATCGCCATCAAGACCGTGCGCGAGATCGGCGCCGGCGTCTTCGACCGGGACAAGATCTGCCTCGTGCCGGACCACTACGCGCCCAACAAGGACATCAAGAGCGCGGAGCAGACCAAGGTCACGCGCGACTTCGCCCACGAGATGGGCATCACGCACTACTACGAGCAGGGCTGCATGGGCATCGAGCACGCCCTTCTGCCCGAGCGCGGCATCGTGGTCCCCGGCGACCTCGTGATCGGCGCCGACTCGCACACCTGCACCTACGGCGGCATCGGCGCGTTCTCCACCGGCGTGGGCTCCACCGACGCCGGCGTGGGCATGGCCACCGGCCGCGCCTGGTTCAAGGTGCCCGAGACCATCCGTATCGTCGTGGACGGCGAGCTGCCCGAGGGCGCCAGCGCCAAGGACATCATCCTCTACGTGATCGGCCAGATCGGCGTCGACGGCGCGCTCTACTGCGCGATGGAGTTCGCCGGCTCCACGATCGAGGCGCTCTCGGTGGAGGGTCGCCTCACGATCGCCAACATGGCCATCGAGGCCGGCGGAAAGGCGGGCCTCTTCGAGGTGGACGAGAAGTGCCGCGAGTACGTGAGCCGCCGCACCACCCGCGCGTTCACCGAGTACCACCCCGACCCGGACGCGAGCTACAAGCAGGTCATCCACATCGACGCCGCCGACATCGTGCCCACGGTCTCGTGGCCGCACCTGCCGAGCAACACCCACCCCGTGGCCGAGAGCCGCGACATCAAGATCGACCAGGTGGTCATCGGCAGCTGCACCAACGGCCGCATCGAGGACATGCGCGCGGCAGCCGAGGTGCTCTGCGGCCGCACCGTGGCCGACGGCGTGCGCTGCATCGTCATCCCGGCCACGCAGGGCGTCTGGCTCGAGTGCGTCCACGAGGGCCTGATGGACATCTTCGTGAACGCGCACTGCGTGGTGTCGACGCCCACGTGCGGCCCGTGCCTGGGCGGCTACATGGGCATCCTCGCCGCGGGCGAGCGGTGCGTGTCGACCACCAACCGCAACTTCGTCGGCCGCATGGGCGACCCGACCTCCGAGGTCTACCTGGCGAGCCCCGCCGTCGCGGCCGCGTCGGCCGTCGCGGGTCACATCGCGCTGCCGTCCGACCTGTAGCAACTCGAACGGGAGGCCCGGGTCCTTCTCCCCAGCTCACTGCGCTGCGCGCAGAAGTCGCTGGGCGAGAAGGCCCGGGCCTCGTGCCGTTATGCCGTCGGCGGTGCTGGCGCATGCGCGGCGGTGAATCCCGCTGCCGGTTCCGGTGCGGCCCACAAATGGTGCATCTGAGTATTCGTGGCCCACAGTTCGTGTATCTGTGGGCCACGCGGCGCGCGGATGCGGCCCTGCGGACGGTTTTGGCACCCAAATGACCCGAAAGCGGTCCATCTGGGTGCCGGCGACAAACGCGTGGCGTGTGCGCGGCCCACAAATGTGCTATCTGTGGGCCAGGAAAACACAGATGGTGCGTTTTGTGGCCGCGGCGGACCCTGCCCGCTCGCGGCCAAGGGCGAGCGAGGGGGGCCGTCATGTACTTCATCGGCGTCGACCTGGGGACCTCGGCGTGCAAGCTGCTGCTCTGCGACGAGCGCGGCCGCGTCGAGCGCGTGGTGAGCCGCGGCTACGAGGTGGAGTACCCGCGCCCGGGCTGGAGCCAGCAGGACCCCGCCGACTGGTGGCGCGCCGTGCGCGACGGCGTGCGCGAGCTCGTGTCCGGCGTCGACGCCGCGCGGGTCGCCGGCATCGGCTGCGGCGGGCAGATGCACGGCCTGGTGGCGCTCGACGCCGCCGACCGCGTGATCCGCCCGGCGATCCTCTGGAACGACGGCCGCACGGCCGAGCAGGTGCGCTTCCTCAACGAGGAGGTCGGCACCGCGCGCCTGCTCGAGCTCACCGGCAACATCGCCTACGCCGGCTTCACCGCGCCCAAGCTCCTCTGGATGCGCGCCGAGGAGCCCGAGCTCTTCTCGCGCATCGCGCACGTGATGCTGCCCAAGGACTACGTCACGCACCTGCTCACGGGTCGCTACGTGACCGACGTCTCGGACGCGTCCGGCACCCTCCTGTTCGACGTGGCGAAAAGGGTCTGGAGCCCGGGCATGCTCGAGCTCTGCGGCCTCGTGCCGGGGCAGCTGCCGGAGGTCCACGAGAGCTACGAGCCCGTGGGGACGCTGCTGCCCGCGGTCGCCGACGAGCTGGGCCTGCCGCGCGACGTGGTCGTGGCCGCCGGCGCCGGCGACAACGCCGCGGCCGCGGTGGGGACGGGCGCCGTGGGCGCGGGCACGATGAACATCAGCCTCGGGACCTCGGGCACCGTCTTCATCCCCACGGCGAGCTTCGCCGCGGGCGTGGGCGACCGCATCCACTCGTTCTGCCACGCCGACGGCGCCTGGCACCTCATGGGCTGCATCCTGTCGGCCGCGAGTTGCAACGCCTGGTGGGCGGGCGACGTCCTGGGCACTGACGACCTGTCGGCCGAGCAGGCCGGCATCGACATAGGGCGCGCGCCGCGCGAGCTGCCCTACTTCCTGCCGTACCTCATGGGCGAGCGCACGCCCCACAACGACGTGGACGCGCGCGGCGCCTTCGTGGGCATGAGCATGTCGACCACGCGCTCGGACATGACCCGCGCCGTGCTCGAGGGCGTGGCCTTCGCCGTGCGCGACTCCGTGGAGATCGCGCGCTCGCTCGGCGTCGACGTGGCGTCGTCCACGGTGTGCGGCGGCGGGGCGAGAAGCGCCGTCTGGCTGCAGATGCTCGCCGACGTGCTGGGGATCGAGCTCGTCCTCCCGGCGACCGAGCAGGGGCCGGGCCTCGGCGGGGCGCTGCTCGCCGCCGTGGCGTCCGGCGCCTACGGGAGCGTGGGCGCGTGCGTCGCCGAGGCGGTGGGCGTCCGCGGCCGCGTGACGCCGGACCCTGACCTCGCCGCCGCCTACGACGAGCGCTACGAGACTTGGCGGGGGCTCTATCCCGCGCTGCGGCCGAGCTTCGAGCGGATGGGTGCCTAGGGACGCGGTTCCCCTCGTGCGCCGCCCTTCTCGTCTCCTGTTTACAAACGTTTATATCCCTACAGACGTGCCGGTACCAAGAGAAAAGCTACCGCTCGTAGAATTATCTGGCATCTGAACGTTTTATAAACATTGGATGCTGGTATAGCTCTGAGTAGGCACGTCCCGCGGGCCGTCTCGGGCCCGCTGAGGGAGCACGGGAACGGGGGCGCTCGCGCCCCGAGGAGAGGAGAAGACATGGCACTTGAGTCCAGCAACATCCCCACGGTGAAGCTCGCGATCGTAGCGGTGTCGCGCGACTGCTTCCCGATCGAGCTCTCGGAGCGCCGCCGCGCCGCCGTGGCGGCCGCGGTCTCCGAGCTCGGCATCAACGCCGTCGAGGTCAAGAAGACCGTCGAGTCCGAGGCCGACGTTGACCCCGCGCTCGCCGAGGCCGCCGCGGCCGGCGCCAACGCGCTCGTGGTCTTCCTGGGCAACTTTGGCCCCGAGACCCCCGAGACCCTGCTCGTGAAGAAGTTCGACGGCCCCGCGATGTGCGTGGCGGCCGCCGAGGGCGACGGCGACCTCATCAACGGCCGCGGCGACGCCTACTGCGGCATGCTCAACTGCAGCTACAACCTGGGGATGCGTCACCTGACCGCCCACATCCCGCCCTACCCGGTGGGCACGGCCGCCGAGGTCGCGAAGATGATCGCCGACTTCGTGCCCGTGGCCCGCGTGGTCATCGGCGTGCGCAACCTCAAGATCATCACCTTCGGCCCGCGTCCGCAGGACTTCTTCGCCTGCAACGCGCCGATCAAGGGCCTCTACCAGATCGGCGTCGAGATCGAGGAGAACTCCGAGCTCGACCTGCTCGTCTCCTACCGTGACCACGCTGACGACCCGCGCATCAAGGACGTCTGCGACGACATGGCCGCCGAGATGGGCGAGGGCAAGTACTATCCCGATCTCCTCGCGCGCATGGCGCAGTTCGAGCTGACCCTGCTCGACTGGGCCGAGCAGCACAAGGGCGACCGCACGTACGTGGCCTTCGCCGACAAGTGCTGGCCGGCCTTCCCCAAGGAGTTCGGCTTCGAGCCGTGCTTCGTGAACTCGCGCCTGGCGACGCGCGGCATCCCCGTGGCGTGCGAGGTCGACGTCTACGGCGCGCTGTCCGAGTACATCGGCATGTGCGCGAGCGACGACACCGTGACCCTGCTCGACATCAACAACTCGGTGCCCGCCTCGCTCTACGAGGAGAAGATCGCCGGCAAGTTCGACCGCGACTGGAAGCTCACCGACACCTTCATGGGCTTCCACTGCGGCAACACCCCGAGCTGCAAGATGTGCGCCGACCGCGCGATCAAGTATCAGCTCATCCAGCACCGCACGCTCGAGCCGGCCGGCTCCGACCCCGACTTCACCCGCGGCACCCTCGAGGCCGACATCGCCCCGAGCGAGATCACGTTCTACCGCCTGCAGTGCGACTCCGACGGCGTGCTGCGCAGCTACGTGGCCGAGGGCGAGGTCCTGCCGGTTCCCACGGGCAGCTTCGGCGGCATCGGCGTCTTCGCCATTCCGGAGATGGGCCGCTTCTACCGCCACGTGCTCATCCAGAAGCGCTACCCGCACCACGGCGCCGTGGCCTTCAACCACTGCGGCCGCGCGCTCGTCGACGCCCTGCGCTTCCTGGGCGTCGAGGACGTCGCCTACAACCAGCCGGCCAGCCTGCCGTACCCCACCGAGAACCCCTTCGCGTAAGGGCCTCTCCCGACCTGTCGGCGACCTCTGCGGGCGGTCCGCCGGCGCCTCCCTCCCGGGGCGTCGGCGGGCCGCCCGCCCTTCTCGC
>NZ_CBIFYV010000102.1:0-5366 GCF_966187215.1 Thermophilibacter sp. | reverse complement strand
GCCGTCTCACTCGCACCTGTTACAATGACCCCGGCGGCACAGGGGTATCGTCCAATGGTTAGGACAGTGGTTTTTGGTGCCATCAATGTGGGTTCGAATCCTACTACCCCTGCCACCGTCGCCTCACGCTATCATGATTGTGTAAGGGACTCACGCGTCGCTTGGAGGCCGCACATGCCCATGACCGCGATTGTCCTCGCCGCCGGCGAGGGAACGCGCATGAAGTCCCGTCACCCCAAGGTAATGCACAAGCTCCTCGACCGTCCGCTCGTCTCCTGGGTCACGCGCGCCGCGCGCGAGGCCGGGGCCGAGCGCATCGTGGTGGTCGTGGGGCACGGCGCCGACGAGGTGCGGGCCCATCTTGCGAACGAGAAGGACGTCGAGTGCGTCGAGCAGACCCAGCGCCTGGGGACCGGCCACGCCGTCCGCACCGCCCTCGAGGGCGCACGCGTCACCGAGGGCCCGGTGCTCGTCCTCAACGGCGACGGCCCGCTCGTGGAGGCCGAGACACTGCGCCGGCTGCTCGCGCCGGTCGCGTCCGGCGAGGCGGCCGAGGCCATCCTCACCTGGACCCCCGCCGACCCCTTCGGCTACGGCCGCCTCGAGTTCGACGAGGACGGGTCGGTCGCGCGCATCATCGAGCAGAAGGACTGCACGCCCGAGCAGGCGGCGACGCTCACCTCCTGCAACCCGGGCTTCTACGCCTTCGACGCCGCACCGCTCTCCGCCCACATCGGCGAGCTCACGACCGCCAACGTCCAGCACGAGTACTACGTCACCGACATGGTCTCCATCCTGCGCGGCCACGGGCTGCGCGTCGCCGCCGTCACCGCCGACGACCCCGACGAGCTGCTCGGCGTCAACAGCCGCGCCCAGCTCGCGCAGCTGACGACCGTCGCGCGCGACCGCATCAACGCGCGCCTCATGGCCGAGGGCGTGACCATCATGGACCCGGCCACCACCTGGGTCGGGCCGGACGTCACCGTGGGCCGCGACACGATCCTGCTCCCCATGACCATGCTCATGGGCTCCACCAGCGTGGGCGAGGAGTGCGTCGTCGGCCCCAACACGCGCCTCACCGACTGCACCGTGGGCAGCAACGTCTCGCTCGAGGAGACCGTGGGCACGGACGTCACCATCGACGACGACGTCACCGTGGGGCCGCGCGCGTACCTGCGCGGCGGCGCGCACGTCAGGCGCGGCGCGCACGTGGGCACGCACGTCGAGATCAAGAACTCCGACATCGGCGAGGGCTCCAAGGTCCCGCACCTCTCCTACATCGGCGACTGCACCATGGGGTCCGGCGTCAACATCGGCGGCGGCTCCATCACCTGCAACTACGACGGCGTGCACAAGAACCGCACCGTCATCGGGGACAACGTGTTCGTGGGGTCCGACACCATGATGGTGGCCCCGGTCACGATCGGCGACGGGGCGCTCGTGGGGGCGAGCTCCTGCGTCACCAGGGACGTTCCTGCCGACGCGCTCGCCCTCGAGCGCAGCGAGCAGCGCATTGTTGAGGGGTACGCCGCCAGGCGACTCGAGCGACTCAAGAAAGGCGAGGCCTAGATGTACGAGAACCTGAGCGAGCCCATGCCGCTGAAGAAGGAGATTAAGCTCTACACCGGCACCGGCAACCCCGCGCTGTCCCAGAAGATCGCCGAGATCCTGCACCTGGAGCTCCAGGGCCTGAGGATCGAGAAGTTCGCCAACGGAGAGATCTACGCGCGCTTCGTCGAGTCCGTCCGCGGCGACGACGTCTTCTTCATCCAGTCGCTCTCGGGCCAGAACGTCAACGACCTGCTGATGGAGACCCTCGTGGTGGCCGACGCCGCCAAGCGTGCCTCTGCGTCCAAGTTCACCGCCGTGCTCCCGCACTACTGCTACGCGCGCCAGGACCGCAAGGCCGCCGCGCGCGAGCCAATCACCGCGCGTTTGGTGGCCAACCTGCTGGAGGCCGCCGGCGTGGACCAGGTCATCACCATCGACCTGCACCAGGGCCAGATTCAGGGCTTCTTTGACGTCCCGGTGACGCACCTCACGGCGCTCTATCTCATCGGCGACTACTTCAAGGAGAAGGACTTCGACTGGTCCAACACCGTGGTGGTCTCGCCGGACATGGGTCGCGCCAAGCACGCCAAGAAGCTCGCCGACTACCTGGGCTGCGAGGTCGCCATCGCCCACAAGAGCCGGCCGAAGCACAACGCGGCCGAGGTCATGGGCATCATCGGCAACATCGAGGGCAAGACCTGCATCGTCAACGACGACATGATTGACACCGCGGGCACGCTCTGCAACTCCGTGCGCAAGCTCAAGGAGATGGGCGCCGGCGACATCTACGTCTCCGCCACGCACGGCATCTTCTCGGGCAAGGCCGTCGAGCGCCTGCAGGACGCGCCGCTCGTGGAGTGCGTGGTCACCGACATCATCCCTTGCGAGGTGGCCAACAAGCCCGGCTCCAAGATCAAGACCGTCTCCGTTGCCAACGAGCTGGCCGAGGCCATCAACAGCGTCTACATGCGCAAGTCGGTCTCCGAGATCTTCGGCGGCGGCGCCGAGCTATAGCACCGTCCCGTGGCCGCCTTCCCCATTGCAATCGTCTGCGGGCTCGGAAACCCGGACGCCCAGTACGCCCGCACCCGCCACAACGCCGGCTTCGCCGTGGTCGACGTCGTGGCGGGGCGGCTGGGCGTGCGCTACTGGAAGAGCGAGGCGGGCGCCCAGACGGCCGCCGTCACGGTCGGCTCTGGCGACGACGCGCGCGAGGTGCTTCTCGCCAAGCCGATGAGCTACATGAACACGAGCGGCGGCCCGCTCTCAAAGCTCGCGCGCGCCCACCACGTGCGCCCCGCGCAGATCCTGGTGGTCCACGACGAGGTGGACCTGGCCGCCGGCGAGGTGCGCCTCAAGGAGGGAGGCGGCCTCAACGCCCACAACGGCCTGCGCTCCATCGCCGACAAGCTCGGCAGCCGCGACTTCGCGCGCGTGCAGGTGGGCATCGGCCGGCCCCCCGGGCGCATGGCCGTGGCCGACTACGTCCTACGCGAGCTCAAGGGGAGCTTCCTCGCCGACTTCGAGCTCACCGTCGAGCGCGCCGCGGACCTGGTCCTGGAGCAGCTCTCCTAGTCCCGCGGCGGTCGGCGCACCCGTCCGACCGTCCACCGCCCTTCTCGCCCCATGCGCAGCTCAATGCGCATGTGCTGGGGTACAATCGTGCGTCGGTGGAGCCGCGAGGGGGTATGCGGCTCCGATCAGGAGACTTGCAGGAGAGGAGTGCGGTTAATGTACAAGATCCTCGAAAAGACGCAGTTCTCGGAGAAGGTGTTCAAGTTCCGCATCGAGGCGCCCCAGATGGCCAAGCATGCTCACGCTGGCCAGTTCCTGATGGTGCGCGCCAACGAGACGGGCGAGCGCGTCCCGTTCACGCTCGCGGGCTGGAACGCCGATGAGGGCTGGGTCGAGTTCATCTTCATGGTGATCGGAAAGACCACGGAGATGCTCTCAACCTACGAGGCCGGGGACAGCCTTCAGGACGTCACGGGGCCGCTCGGCCAGCCCACCGAGATGGGCGAGGGTCCCTGCGCCGTCATCGGGGGCGGCGTCGGCCTGGCCATCGCCTACCCCGTGGCCAGGCACCTGGTGGAGACGGGCCACGAGGTCCACGCAATCATGGGCGCCCGCACCAAGGACCTGCTGCTGCTCGAGGAGCAGTTCCGCGAGCTCCTGCCCGAGGACCACATCCACATCACCACCGACGACGGCTCCTACGGCGAGAAGGGCGTGGTCACCGCGCCGCTCGAGCGCCTGCTCGAGTCCAAGGCGGTCTCGCAGGTCTTCTGCGTCGGCCCGGTACCGATGATGAAGTTCTCGGCCCTCACCGCCGAGAAGTACGGCACGCCGATCATCGCCTCGCTCAACCCGATCATGGTCGACGGCACCGGCATGTGCGGCTGCTGCCGCGTCGAGGTCGACGGCCAGACGAAGTTCGCCTGCGTCGACGGCCCCGACTTCGACGCCACCAAGGTCGACTGGAACGACCTGCGCGCGCGTCAGGCCGCGTATCGTACCGAGGAGGGCCAGTCCCTCAAGGCCTATGAGGAGGCGAACTGCGCATGCCACAGGTAAACGGTCGCTTTGTTCCCGACATGAAGTCGCCGCGCACGCCGGACAACGAGGAGCCGGCGGAGGAGCGCGCCCGCGACTTCCGTCCCGTTGACAAGGGCTTCACCAAGGAGATGGCGCTGGCCGAGGCCGAGCGCTGCATGGACTGCAAGAAGCCGCTGTGCGTCGAGGGCTGCCCCGTCAACATCAACATCCCCAAGTTCATCGAGAAGATCCGCGAGGAGAAGTTCGGCGAGGCGCTCGACATCATCCGCGAGGACTCGATGCTGCCGGCCATCTGCGGCCGCGTCTGCCCGCAGGAGAACCAGTGCGAGGGCAAGTGCATCCGCGGCAAGAAGAGCGAGCCGGTGGCCATCGGCCAGCTCGAGCGCTTCCTGGGCGACCAGCCCGAGCTCGCCTCCACGCCCAAGATGGCGCCCAAGAACGGCAAGAAGGTTGCGATCGTGGGCTCCGGCCCGTCCGGCATCACCTGCGCCGGCGAGCTCGCCCGCAACGGCTTTGACGTGACCGTCTTCGAGGCGTTCTTCACCGGCGGCGGCGTGCTCGTCTACGGCATCCCCGAGTTCCGCCTGCCCAAGGCGGTCGTCAAGCGCGAGATCGACGGCCTGATGGACCTGGGCGTCAAGTTTGAGTACAACGCCGTGGTCGGCCGCATCGTCGACGCCGACGAGCTCTTCGAGATGGGCTACGACGCCATCTACATCGCCACCGGCGCCGGCCTGCCCAAGCTGCTCAACATCCCCGGCGAGAACCTGCCCAACGTCTTCTTCGCCAACGAGTACCTCACGCGCGTCAACCTCATGAAGGCGAACCAGTTCCCCGCCTACGACACGCCCACCAAGCACGGCAAGCGCGTCGTGGTCTTCGGCGGCGGCAACGTGGCCATGGACGCCGTGCGCACCGCCAAGCGCCTGGGCGCCGAGCACGCGATCATCTGCTACCGCCGCACCGAGGCCGAGATGCCGGCCCGTCGCGCGGAGCTGCACCACGCCAAGGCCGAGGGCGTCGAGGTCATGCCGCTCGTGGCGCCGCTCGAGTTCCTGGCCGGCGAGGACGGCACCGTCTGCGCCGTGCGCGTGCAGCACATGGAGCTCGGCGAGCCCGACGAGTCCGGCCGCCGTCGCCCGGTGCCCATCGAGGGCGCCATCGAGGACATCCCCTGCGACGTTGCCATCTCGGCCATCGGCACCAACGCCAACCCGTTCGCCAAGATGATCGGCGACATCAAGCTCAACAAGTGGGGC
>NZ_CBIFYV010000101.1:0-24876 GCF_966187215.1 Thermophilibacter sp. | reverse complement strand
CTTCCCCCTCCCCCCAGATTCTTTGCGAGGCAGATGTCGCATGAAGGGAGTGGCTCCCTCCTGTCTCGCGCTTGGGGCCTTCTTACGCGGTGATTTTACATGCCCGGAGCATGTGTACATACTCGAAGCGACTGTACACGAATTGCGACGTTTACGCAGCTCAGTTCATTCGGGTATGTACAGTTGCTCCGGGTATGTACAGTGGGACAGTGGGGCGAGAAGCCCTACAGGTCGCGGGCGGCGGGGTAGCCGTAGGCTCCCTCGGCCTGTCGGGCGCCGTCGGCGATCGCGCGGCCAAGCGCGCGCACGGCCAGGGCGCCCACCACGTCCACGGGGGCGTCCACCGCGCCCGTGGCCATCACGAAGACGGTGTCGCCGTCGTTGGTGGTGTGCGTGGGAACGATCGCGTGCGCGTAGGCGTCGGCGGCCATCTGGGCGACCTTGGTGGCCTGGGCCTTGGTGAGCCGCGCGTTGGTGACCACGCACGAGATCGTGGTGTTGGTGCGCTCGAGCGGCATCTGGGCGTAGCCGCCGAGCAGGGCCTCCTCGCTGCTGGCGAGGCCGCGGCCGTCCTCGGTGCGCACGCCGGCGATCGCCTCGCCGGTGTCGGGGTCGCGCACGTCGCCGCAGGCGTTCACGGCCGAGACGGCGCCGCAGACGAGCTCCCCGGCGCGCTCGACGTCCTCGCCGAGGCCCGACTTCATCGCGCGCCCGGGGCCGGCGAGCTTGCCCACGGTGCAGCCGCAGCCCGCGCCCACGTTGCCGCGCGCGAGCGGCTCGCCGGCGCGCTCGAAGGCCGCGGCGCACGCGGCGCGACCCTCCTCGGCGCCCGGTCGCACGCGCGCGTCTCCGCAGGCAAGGTCGAACAGGCACGCCCCCGAGACGATGGGCACCTTGGCCACGCCCACGTCGAGGCCCACGTCGCGGCGCTCGAGCTCCTCGGCCACCCCGCACGAGGCGGCCAGCCCGTAGGCGCTGCCGCCCGAGAGCACCACGGCGTGCAGCACGTCCACGGTCTCCTCGGGTCGCAGCAGGTCGGTCTCGCGCGTGGCCGGGGCACCGCCGCGCACGTCCACGCCGCCGGTCGCGCCGGCTGGACAGACGATGACGGTGCAGCCGGTGCCGGCCTCGGCCAGCGTGGCGTGCCCGGCCAGGATGCCGGGGATCTGCGTGACGCTCGCGGGCGCCGCAGCGCCGCTCTTCTCGCTAGGCAAGGGGTCCTCCCATCCGTATGGAGCGCGCGACGAGGTCGTCCCCGCCCGCGCCCAGCAGCTCCGACAGCTCGCGCACCAGGCGCGCCACGGGAAGCCCGACCACGTTCTCGTAGTCGCCGCGGATGCCGCGCACGAGCATGCGCCCGGCGCCCTGGATGCCGTACGCGCCGGCCTTGTCGGCGGGCTCGCCGCTCGCCACGTAAGCCTCCATCTGGGCGTCGGTGAGCTCCCAGAACGTGACGTCGGTGGTCTCCACGAAGCTCCGCCGCGCGCCCGTGGGAGCCACCAGGCACACGCCGGTCGAGACGTGGTGCGCGCGGCCCGAGAGCGCGCGCAGCATGCGCGCGGCGTCCGCGACGTCGGCGGGCTTGCCGAGCACCGCGCCGTCGTCGGTCCACACGATGGTGTCGGCCGCCACCACCGGCTCGCCGTCGGACACGCTGCCGAGTCGGTCGGCCACGGCGGCGGCCTTCTCGCATGCCAGTCGCTCGACCAGCGCCACGGGCTTCTCGCCCGCGCGACGCGTCTCATCGATGCTCGCCGGCACCACCGTCAGCTCGAAGCCCGCCGCCTCGAGCAGCTCGCGGCGGCGCGGCGACTGCGACGCAAGTATCACGGGTGCCCCCTCTCCATACAAAAAGACGGGAGCCGTGAGCGGCTCCCGCCATGTGTACGCGCTCGTGCGACGTCTACTCGACCGTAATGGCGGAGACGGGGCAGTTGTCGGCCGCCTCCTGGGCGCTATCCTCGACCTCCTCCGGCACGTCCTCCTCGATGGCGACGGCGACGCCGTCGTCGGAGATGGAGAAGACGTCCGGGCAGGTGCCCTCGCAGAGCCCGCAGCCGATGCAATCCTCGTTGACCGTAGCCTTCATGTTGGTTCCTCTCTCTTGCCTGGACCCCCTGCCCAGGTTTCCTCCCTTTTGTACCCGTTTGTCGCCGCGCGCGCAACCGTCTCGGGCGTATAGCCCAAAAAGACGAGCCAACGGTCGTGAGCTGGGCGTTATTCCTAGCCCGGACGTGGGATTTGAACAGCCGGCGAGAGGTGCGCGCCGCCGCGGGCCCGCCGCCTACGTGCGCTCGAGCAGCGTCACGGTCTCCACGTGGAAGGTCTGCGGGAAGAGGTCCATCGGCGTCACGCGCGAGGGCGAGAAGGTCCCGGCCTCGTCGAAGCGGGCGAGGTCGCGCGCGAGGGTGGCGGGGTCGCAGCTCACGTAGGCGATCGCGCGCGCCGGCTGCTCGGAGAGGCGGCGCACCACGTCGGGGGAGAGCCCCGCGCGCGGCGGGTCCACCACGATCACGTCGGCGTCGGTGTCGGGGAACTCGCGCCCGGCGTCGCCGCCCACGGCGTCCACGTTGTCGAGCCCGGCGGCGGTCAGGTTGCGCCGCAGGTCGCGCACGGCCGGCCCGTAGGACTCGACGGCCGAGACGAGCCCGGCGCGCCGCGCGAGCGGCAGCGTGAAGGTGCCGGCGCCGCAGTAGAGGTCCATCGCCTCCTCGTGGGGCTCAGGGCGCAGCGCGTCCAGCACGAGCTCCACGAGCTTCTCGGCGCCCGCGGTGTTGACCTGGAAGAACGACGGAGCCGAGACGCGCATGCGCTCCTCGCCCACGCGCTCGCCCCACGAGCCCGCGCCCGAGAGGCACTCGACGCCGGCGATGCGGCGCGCCTTGGCCGGCCCCTTCTGCATCACGCGCACCACCGAGGTGGGGGAGAGCGCGTCGGTGAGCACCTTGGCCGCCTGCGCGCGCGGGAAGGGGCCGGGGTGGTCCCAGAGGGCCACCTCGACCTCGCGCGTGCGCGAGGAGGCGCGGACGCCCACGCGCTCGAGCGTGAGGCCGTGGCTGCCGGCGAGGTAGCCGAGCGCACCGGAGACGGCCCTCACGGCCTTGGCGAAGCGCTTGTCGAGAAGGGCGCACGACTTGACGCGCACGACGCCGTCCCCGCCGGCCGCGTGCATGCCGAGCGCCACACGGCCGCCCTCGCGCGCCACGGCGAGCTCGACCTTGTTGCGGTAGCCCCAGGGCGCCGACGGGCTCTCGAGCGGCGCGACGAGCGCCTCGGCGCGCTCGGCCCCCATGCCCCCGATGCGGGCGAGGGCGTCCACCACGCCGGCGCGCTTGGCGCGGGCCTGCGCGGGATAGGAGAGCGCGGCCCAGGGGCAGCCGCCGCAGAGTGCGGCGTAGGGGCAGCCGGGCGCCACGCGGTCGGGCGAGGCGTCGAGAAGCTCCGTGGCGCGCGCGTGGTCCCAGCGCTCGCCGGCGCGGTCCACCACGGCGCGCACGCGGTCGCCCGCCACGGCGCCCGAGACGAAGACGGTCTTGCCGTCGGCGTCGCGCGCCACCGCGTCGGGGCCGTAGGACATGCGCTCGCAGGTGAGCTCGAGCTCTCGCGGCTCGGGCGCGGCGGCCATCAGCGGGAGCCCCCGAAGAGCGTGCGGAACGCGGCGCCGAAGAGCGAGAGCGCCCGCGAGACGCGCCCGCGCCCGGGCTCGGCGACGGCAGCCGCCGCGGGCTCGGTCGTGCGCGTCTCCTCGGCGGGAGCGGCCTCCGGGGCGCCCGTGATCAGCTCCTCGCTCGCCGAACCCACCTCGAGCGCGCCCTCGTCCTCGGGGACGGGCCCCTCCACAGGCGCGAGCGAGGGGGCCGCGTCGGGCTCGGGCGCCACCCGGTCCGCCTTTGCCGCGCGGGCGCGCTCGTCGGCGGCCTCGCGGGCGCGACGGTAGGCCTCGCGCAGCAGCACCTCCTGGCTGTTGACGCGCGGCTCGCCCTCGGCGACCTCTACGCGCGCCCACGTGCCCTCGGGCGTGAGCTGGCGCGCCTTGACGTTGTCAGAGAGCTGCAGACGCACGAAGTCGCGCACGATCTGCGAGCATGCCGGGTCGCGCACCGGGAAGGCGATCTCCACGCGACGCTCGGTGTTTCTCGTCATCATGTCGGCGGACGAGAGGTAGATCGTGTCGGCGTACTCGCCAAAGGCGTAGATGCGCGCGTGCTCGAGGAAGCGGCCGGCGATCTGGCGCACCACCAGGTTATCGGTCTTGCCGGGCACGCCCGCCTTGATGCAGCAGATGCCGCGGACGATCATGATGACCTTCACGCCGGCCTCACAGGCCTCGGAGATCTTGTCGATGACGTCGCGGTCGGTGAGCGAGTTCATCTTCATGAAGACGCGCGCCGGCTCGCCCTGGCGGGCGCGGGCGATCTCGCGCTCGATGCCGCGCATGACGAGCGGCTTGAGCCCCACCGGCGCCACGCCGAGGTGGCGGTAGCTGCCGCGGAGGTTGCCGAGCGAGAGGTTGCGGAAGAAGGTGTTGCCGTCCGCGCCGATGCCGTCGTCGGCGGTGAGCAGCATGAAGTCGGAGTACAGCCGTGCGGTCTTCTCGTTGAAGTTGCCGGTGCCGAGGCAGGTCACGCGGCTGATGCCATCCCGGTCGTGGTAGGTGATCTGGCAGATCTTGGAGTGGCACTTGAAGCCCTCCGCGCCGTAGATCACCGTGCAGCCAGCGTCCTCGAGCCGCTCGGCCCAGGCGATGTTGTTGGCCTCGTCGAAGCGCGCGCGCAGCTCCATGAGCACGGTCACGTCTTTGCCGGCCTCGGCGGCGCTGATGAGGCTCTCGCAGAGGTGCGAGCTCTTGGCCACGCGGTAGAGCGTGATCTTGATCGAGATGCAGGCGTCGTCACCGGAGGCCTCGCGCACCAGGCGCAGAAGCGGCGTCATCGACTCGTAGGGGTAGGTGAGCAGGACGTCGTGGTCCTCCACCTGCGGCCGCATGGGCCGCGAGAGGTCCACCATCGGCGAGACCTGAGGCTCGAACGGCGGGAACACGCACGCCGCGTGCTCGTGGTCGGGGATGTGGCTCTCCAGGCCGTAGACGTAGGAGAGGTCGATCGGCCGCTCCAGGCGGAAGACCCGGCGCGGCTCGAGGTCCAGCTCGCCCTCAATCATGCCCTCGAGCTGCTTGCCGAGCTTGCCGCGGATCTCGAGGCGCACCGGCTGCAGGCGCTGGCGGAGCTTGAGGACCTTCTTCATGTGCTGGCGGTAGTCCTCCTCCTCCTCGACGCCCTCGCCGTCCGGGTCGATGTCGGCGTTGCGCGTGACGCGGATGACGGCCGAGCGCTTGGGTACGTAGTCGCCGAAGCACTGGTCGAGGCAGGTCTGCAGGACGTCCTCGAGCAGGGTGTAGCGCCAGGACTTGCCCGCGGAGGGAAGCGCGACCACGCGCGCCTCCGCGGCGGGCACCTCGATGAGGCCGAGAAGCCCGGTCTCGCCGTTGCCGTCGAGCGAACAGGCCACGAAGAGCCGGCCGTTGCGCAGGTTGGGGAACGGGTGGCGCGGGTCCACGATGAGCGGGGAGATGATCGGGGCGAGGCGGCGGTCGAAGTGGCGCGCCACGGCCACGCGGTCAGCCTCGCTGTAGTCCGCGGGCGAGACGCGCTCGAGCCCGCGCTCGGCGAGCAGGCGCTCCACCTCGGCGAGCCCGCGCTCGTGGCGCTCGACGAGCGGCGGCAGCGCCTCGAAGATCGCGTCGAGCTGCTCGGCGGGGGTCATGTTGGACTTGTTGTCCTTGGGCTGGTTCTTGAGCGAGGCGAGGTCAGAGAGGCCGCCCACGCGGATCATGAACCACTCGTCGAGGTTTGACTCCACGATCTCGCAGAACTTGAGGCGCTCGAAGACCGGCACCTCGGGGTCGTAGGCCTCGTCGAGGATGCGGTCGTCGAAGCGAAGCCAGCTGATCTCGCGGTTCTGGGTGTACGAGAAGTCGCGCTTGGCCTTCTTGCCGGCCTTGGCCTCGCCCTTGTCGCGCTCGCCCTTGGCGGGTCGCTCCGTCTTGACGGGCTTCTCGCCCTTCTCGGCGCGCTCGGCCCTGTCGGCGTCCTTGCCCATGTGTTCAGCTCCCTGCGTTGACGGTTCACAGTCTCTGTCGATGATAGCAGCCGGGCGGGCGGCCGCCGCGTGCACCACGTCAGGGTTCTGCAAGCGTCGGCGTGCGGGCTCTGCGCTACAATCGGGCTTTCACCGCCGGTCGAGGGGAGAGTGCCATGTCCGTTTCGCTTTCCGGGCGCAGCTTCCTCAAGCTGCTCGACTTCACGCCCGAGGAGATCCGCTACCTGATCGACCTCTCGGCCGATCTCAAGGCCAAGAAGCGCGCCCACGAGCCGCACCGCTACCTCGAGGGCAAGAACGTGGCGCTGATCTTCGAGAAGACCTCCACGCGCACGCGCTGCGCCTTCGAGGTGGGCGCGGCCGACCTCGGCATGCACGCGGTCTACCTGGACCCGAGCGCCTCGCAGATCGGCAAGAAGGAGTCCATCGCCGACACGGCGCGCGTGCTCGGGCGCATGTTCGACGGCATCGAGTACCGCGGGTTCGGCCAGGAGCGCGTGGAGGAACTCGCCGCCTACGCGGGCGTGCCGGTGTGGAACGGCCTCACCACCGAGTTCCACCCCACGCAGATGATCGCCGACGTCCTCACGATGGAGGAGGAGTTCGGCCGGGACGGCATGCGCGGCCGCAAGCTCACCTTCATGGGCGACGCGGGCAACAACGTGGGCAACTCGCTCATGGTGGTCTGTGCCAAGCTGGGGATCGACTTCTGCGCGTGCGGGCCCGCCGAGCAGATGCCGGACGCCGCGCTCGTCGAGACGTGCCGCGAGGTGGCGGCCGGGACGGGCGCCACGATCACGCTGACGCCCGACGTCGAGGAGGGCGCGGCCGGCGCGAGCGTCATCTACACCGACATCTGGGTCTCGATGGGGGAGAGCGCGGACCTCTGGGGCGAGCGCATCCGGCTGCTCGCGCCGTACCAGGTCAACGCTGCGCTCATGGAGCGGGCGGCCGACGACGCGATCTTCATGCACTGCCTGCCGAGCTTCCACGACCGCAAGACCACGATCGGCGAGGAGGTCTACCAGAAGTTCGGTCTGGCCGAGCTCGAGGTGACCGACGAGGTCTTCGAGGGCCCGCGTAGCCGCGTCTTCGACGAGGCCGAGAACCGCCTGCACTCGATCAAGGCGGTCATGCTGGCCACGTTGCGGTAGGCCGTCCGGGGCGCCGGAGGCTTGGTCCCGGCGCTCAGACAGTCCTCGCCGCAAAGGGCGCGGCTGCGGAACTCGCGGCGGGACCAAGCCTCCGGCGCGTGCGAGTCATCCTGACGCCCCGTTCCCACGGCACGTTTTTCGCTGAGCATGTCGAAAATCGCCAAAACGGGGCTTCTCGGCGCCCGTTCTGGCGATTCTCGACATGCTCAAGCTTTCTGAAGGCGTCTGGTTGACGCTAGTACACCATCCCCATGGCCTCACGGACCTCGTCGAGGGTCGCGGCGGCGATCTCGCGGGCGCGGCGGTTGCCCTCGTGGATGACGTCGGCCACGTAGCCCAGGTCCTTCTCGATGTCCGCGCGCCTCTCGCGGATGGGCGCGAAGTAGCCGTTCACGGCCTCGGTGACGTACTTCTTGAGCTGTCCGGCGCCGCCCATGCCGATCTCGTCGGCAATCTCCTTGGGGTCGCGGCCGGTGCAGATGGAGGCGGTGGTGAGAAGCCCCGAGATCTCGGGACGGTTCTCGGGGTCGAACGTGATCATGCGCTCGGAGTCGCTCTTGGACTTCTTGATGAGCTTGGCCGTCTCCTCGGCGCTCATGGATATCGAGATCGCGTTGCCGTAGGACTTGCTCATCTTGCGGCCGTCCAGCCCGGGGAGCAGCGGCGTGGAGGTGAGAAGCCCCACCGGCTCGGGGAAGACGCGCCCGTAGCGCTCGTTGAAGCGGCGGGCGATCTTGTCGGTGATCTCGATGTGGGGGAGCTGGTCGCGGCCCACGGGCACGACGTTGCCCTTGCAGAACAGGATGTCGCAGGCCTGGTGCACGGGGTAGGTGAGCAGAAGACCGGTGAGCGCGTGGCCCGAGGCCTCCTGCTCGGCCTTGACGGTGGGGTTGCGCTCCATCTCGGCCTCGGTCACGAGCGAGAGGAACGGCAGCATGAGCTGGTTGAGCTCGGGCACCGCCGAGTGCGTGAAGATCATCGTCTTGGCCGGGTCGATCCCGCAGGCCAGGTAGTCGATGACCATGTTGTAGACGTTGTCCCTGATGTGCTCGGTGGTGTCGCGGTCGGTGATGACCTGGTAGTCGGCGATGATGATGTTGGTGCGCACGCCCATGTCCTGCATCCGGACGCGGTCGATGAGCGTGCCGAAGTAGTGACCCAGGTGCAGGCGGCCGGTGGGACGGTCGCCGCTGAGCATCGTGTACTTCTCGGGGTGGTCCGCCAGGTCGGCGTGGACCTCGTTGCTGCGGCGAAGCGCCGCCTCGTAGCTACCCTCGTTGGGCATGGTGCCTCCGTATCGCTCGCGCGCCGCCCGGGCGGCGCAAACTCAACGCGCATTATGGTACGGCAACCGGCGGGTTACGTGCCCGGGACGCCCGTCATTCTCTGCTAGGATAAACCGACCGGCCGAGAAGACGAGAGGGGGGCGCGTGGCAAGCTCACAGGGCACCGATGCCGACAAGAGCTCGCTGAGGAGCAACTATCTCTCCGCGCGCGCCACCATTCCCGCTCGGTTACGACGCGCCTCGGACGAGGCCATCCGCGCGCGCCTGTGCACGCTGCCGGTCTTCGTTGCGGCGCCCGTGGTGCTCACGTACGTCTCGGTGGGAGCCGAGGTCGACACGCGCGCGCTGATCGAGGGGCTTCTCGCCGAGGGGCGGCGCGTGGCCGTGCCGCTGACCCACCCCGCTGCGCACGAGATGAGCTTCCACGAGATCCGCTCGCTCGACGAGCTGCGCCCCGGCGCGCACCGCATCCCCGAGCCCCCGGCCGACGCCCCGGCGCTCGCGGTGTCGGACATGGTGAGGTCCGTCTGCTTGGTGCCGGGCCTGGTCTTTGACGGCGCGGGTCACCGCGTGGGGTACGGCGGCGGATACTACGACCGCTTCCTGCCGTTCTATCCCGGCTGGAAGGTCGGGCTCGCCCGCACCACGCAGCTGAGCTCCAACCCGCTGCCCGTGGGTCCGCACGACGTGCCGGTCGACTATATCGTGACCGAGGGCGTCAGCTGGAGCTGCTGGTAGGCGCGCAACCGTCGCCGCGTGGGAGGGGGCTTGATGAGGGTTCGGCCGAGGCACGGGGTGGTCTTGCTGGCGGTCAACCTCGTCGTGTGCGTGCTCGCGATCTGGGCGCTCGGGACGGACCCGCCCCCCGATTTGACAGGCTACGCGATGGCCATCATGTGGGCCCTACTGCCCCTGGTCTCGATTGCGACCAGCTCGCTTGCGGGTCGTTGGCGGGTATGGGAACGCCGCACGTGGCTCTTTGCCATCGCAACCGCGGCGATGGCCGCCCTCGTCGCCCCGCTCGCCTTTGGGTGGACCCGCTCGACGGGCCTTGGTGCGGGTTCGACCGTGAGCGCGAGCGACATTGCCTTCGTGTTGCTCACCTTCTGCATCCACGCGCTCTTCTCGTTCATCGGGCTCGGGCTTGGCGCACTTGCGCGGCGCGTTGCGCGGATGGGGGAGGATGACCGGTCGTAGGTCGCGCGGCGATGCTGACGCCTCATGTCGTCTTTCTCGCGGATTAACCCGCAAAAAATGATTTCATAATCATATATTTGCTGGATTAAGGTTTGTGAATGTCAGGTTTTGCGGGTTAATGGGTGAGAAGCTCGGCGGCGCGGCGGGCGAGAAGGGCGACCCGTCGGGAACGGGCCCGCGTTACCCCAGGCCGATGTGCGCGGCGAGGTCGCGAATCGCGGTGCGGTAGCCCTCGATGCCCTGGCCGCTCACGGTCTCGAAGCACGCCGCGCGGATGTAGGACACCTGGCGGAAGTCCTCGCGCTCGTCGAGCTTGGAGATGTGCACCTCGACCATCGGCAGCCCCACGGCCTTGGCGGCGTCGAGCAGGGCGATGGAGGTGTGCGTGTAGGCGCCCGGGTTGATGACGATGCCGTCGTAGCTGCCGTAGGCGTCCTGGATGGCGTCGATGAGGTCGCCCTCGTGGTTGGACTGGAAGCAGGTGCACTCGGCGAAGCCGGCCTCGTCGGCCGCGTCGTGGCAGAGCTGCAGCATGGACTGGTAGGTGTCGTGCCCGTAGATGTCGGGCTCGCGGATGCCGAGCATGTTGATGTTGGGGCCGTTGATCACGAGCACGCGCGCGGGGCGCGCCTCGTCGGCGGGCGCGTCCTCGTCGTCGATGTCCTCGAGCAGGCTCGCGAGGTCGTCGATCTCGTCGGGGTCGTCCGCTGCGGCGCTGTCCTCGTCCCGCTGGGAGATGGCCGCGTCGCGCAGCGCGTTGGGCGTGATGTGCACCTTGATGGGGCCCGCGGCGCCCTCGTGTGCCACGTCTCCGATCGCGAGGTCAGCGGAGTCGATGCCGGTGAGCGTGACGAGCTCGTCGTGCACGCCCTCGACCTTCCCCGGGCCAAAGACGACCTCGAAGCCGTTGGCACCGCGCCGCACGAAGCCGAGCACGCCGCGGGCGCAGGAGAGCTGCTCGGTGTTCACGAGCGAGGGGTCCTCGGTGACGATTCTGAGGCGGGTCATGCAGATGTCGTTGGCGGTGACGTTGTTACGGCCACCCACGGCGGCGAGCACCTCTTCGGCGATCTGCCTTCTGTCCACGTCGCGATCCCCTCTCGTCATCGAATCGCGAGTCGGAGCCCCCGTTCCCCGTCTCTCTCCTCACAACCCGTTAACCTGAGGGAAGAGTATAGGGCCACGGCCGCTCGCGGGCGCCCGCGCCGCCGAACGGCACCGCGGGCGGCGGTTCACGGACGGGTCAGAGGCCGAGAAGCCCCGCGAGCGCCGCGGCGTCCGACTCGGGCGAGCCCGTGCAGCGCAGCGTGACGTCGGCCCAGGCGCGGTAGCGGCCCATGCGCTCCGCGGCCAGGCGCTCCACGCCGCGGTCCTGCGAGACGGGTCGGCCGGCGTCGCTCAGCTCCTCGAGCGGGCGGTCGAGCAGGACGATGCGGCCGTTCTGGTGGAGCGCGTCGTAGTTCTCGGCGCGCTCGACCACGCCCCCGCCGCAGGCGACGATCAGGCCCGAGCGGGCCCCGAGGCGCGCGGTGACGTCGCTCTCGACCGCGCGGAACGCCTCCTCGCCGTCCTCGCGGATGATCTGCGCCGCGCTGCGCCCGCGCTCGGCGCGGATCGTCTCGTCCACGTCGGCGAAGGGGCGCCCCAGCCTGCGTGCGAGCGCGCGGCCGCAGCTGGTCTTGCCCGCGCCCGGCATGCCGATGAGCACGACGTTCTCCGTTCGCGCGCGCAGCTCGCCCTCGATCCTCTCGACCAGCGCGTCGTCGAGCGCCCGCCCCTGGAAGAGCTCGCTCGAGAAGCGCGCCTGGGCCACGAGCATGGCAAGGCCGCTCTCGAAGGGCAGCCCCAGGCGCTCCGCGACCAGGCAGATCCCGGTGCGCGCGGGGTTGTAGACCACGTCGAGCACGCCGCGCAGGCCGCCCAGCGCCGCCAGCTCCCCGTCGTCGAGGGGAGAGGCGGGGCAGTTGGGGTACATCCCCACGGGCGTGGTGTTGACGAGAAGCGCCGCGTCCGGATGGCGCGCGGCGAGCCCGTCATAGGTCTCCGGGCCGCGGCGCGACACCACGACGACGCGCGCGCCGACCCCCTCGAGCGCGGCGACCACGGCCTGGGCGGCGCCGCCCGACCCCAGGACGAGCGTCTCGCGGCCCGCGAGCGCCCCGCGTGCGTCCCCGCCGAGCTCGCGGCGGCAGAACCGCTCGAGCATCCAGGCGAAGCCGAGCACGTCGGTGTTCTCGGCAAAGATCGTGCCGTCGGAGCGGCGCACGAGCGTGTTGGCCACGCCGAGCCGCTCCACGCGCTCGCTGCGCTCGTCGGCGAGCTCGGCGGCCTCGCGCTTGTAGGGGATCGTCACGTTGAGCCCGCTCCACGCGCCGTCCCGCACGAAGGGGCGCACCTCGTCGGGCGCGAGGTCGTGCAGCTCGTAGGGCGCCGAGCCCAGCCGCTCGTGGATCTGCGGCGACCAGCTGTGGCCGAGCGGGTGCCCCACCAGGCCGAACGGCGCCGTCGTGGCCGCGCCCCTCTCGCCGTCCGCCACGTCAGATCACCTCCGCGTAGCTGCCGAGGTAGCGGCACTCCTGGCAGAGCCCGCCGATCGAGGCCATGAGCGCGGTGAACTCGGGCGCAGCGACGGGGCACTCGAGGTCGAAGTAGAACATGAACTCGAAGTCGCGCTCGGGGATCGGGCGGCTCTCGAGCTTGAGCAGGTTGATGTCGAGCGCGTAGAACTTCGCGAGCAGCTTGTAGAGCGAGCCGGGCTCGTGGGGCAGCACGACCATGAGCGAGGTGCGGTCGGCCCCGGGGAAGATCTGCGGCTTGGCCGCGATGCAGGCGAAGCGCGTGTAGTTGTTGTCGCGATCCTGGACGCAGGACGAGAGCACGTCGAGCCCGTAGAGGCCGGCGCAGGGCAGCGACGAGAGCGCCGCCACGTCCGGGCGGTCGGACTCGGCGACGCGCTTGGCGGCGACCGCCGTGTTCTCGCAGACGTGGACGCGCACGTCCGGCAGGCCCGAGAGGTACTCGGCGCACTGGTTGATGGCCTGCTGGTGGCTGTAGACGTCGCGCACGTCGGCGAGGGTGGTGCCGGGCTTGGCGAGCAGGTTGTGGTCAACCTTGACGCGCGTGGTGCGCACCACGTAGCAGGAGTGCTCCATCAGCAGGTCGAAGACCTGGTTGACCGAGCCCGCGGTGGAGTTCTCGATCGGCAGCACGCCGTAGCGCGCGAGCCCCTGCCCGACGCAGCGGAAGACCGCGTCGAAGGTCGGCGCGAACGTGATGTTGGGCCGGCGGAACAGGCGCTCGGCCGCGAGCTGCGAGTAGGCGCCCTCCACGCCCTGGCAGGCCACGTGGGCCGAGCGCGGGAAGAGCTCGGGGGTGCGCGCGCGTGCCTCGCGGATGAGGCGCAGCGTGGCGTCGTCCGCGTCGTCGCCGAGAAGGGCGTGCTGGCGGGCGCGCGACGCCTCCATGAGCAGCTCCATCAGCACCTGGGCGTAGGTGGCGAGGTCCTCGGGGACCCGGCGCTCGGCGTCGGCGACCTTGGCGCGCTCGCGCGTGGGGTCGAAGACGCGCAGGCCGTGCTCGCGCTTGTACGCCGCCACGCCGCTCGAGACCTCCGCCCGCTCCGTGAACAGCCGGAAGATCTCCGAGTCGATCCTGTCTATCTCCTGCCTCAGCTCCCCGAGCTCCGCCATCTGCTTCCTCCTGTCGCTCGCGGCCCGCGGGGCCGCTCGTTGCCTCTCGTCCGGGTGTCGCGCCCGGTTACGTACACACCCGCCGGTTACGTACACTCCGCCCGGGCGCGAATTTAGTTCAAACCCGCATATCACCAGCTCAGAGGCTTGCCGAGAAGCCCATCAGAGTTCGTACAGTGTACGTAACCCTCTCGAGTGTACGCAACCGGGAGCAAGCGCACGTGAAACGTTGCTGGGGGCTGGCGAGAAGGTCCGCCGCGAGTTCCGCAGCCGTGCGCCCTCTGCGCGGCGAGGACTGTCCGAGCGCCGGACCTTCTCGCCAGCCCTACGGCGCCCCTACGCCTCGGGCGGCCAGGCGAGGAGGGCGTCGGCCACGGCGAGGGCGACGACGGCCTCCACCACGGGGACGGCGCGCAGCACGGCCGTGGTGTCGTGGCGCCCGTGCACCTTGAGGCGCGCCGGCTCCATCGTCGTGAGGTCCACCGAGTCCTGCTCGACCATCACGCTCGAGATCGGCTTGACCGCGCAGCGCACGAGCAGCGGAGCTCCGGTGGTGATGCCGCCGAGGATGCCGCCGGCGTTGTTGGTTGTGGGCACGCAGGCGCCGTCGCGGACCTCGTAGGGGTCGTTGTTCTGGGTGCCGCTCATCCGCGCCACCCCGAAGCCTCGCCCGAACTCAACGCCCTTGACCGCGGGCACGCCGAACAGCGCCCGGGCGATCACGTTCTCCATGCCGTCGAACATGGGCGAGCCCACGCCGGCCGGCAGGCCCGTGCAGGCGCACTCGACGACGCCGCCCACGGTGTCCTTGCGGGCGCGGGCGTCCATGACGGCGGCGACCATGCGCTCGCCGGCCGCCTCGTCAATCACGGGCACGCGCCGGCCGTCGGCGAGCGCGTCCATCTGGCGCCCGAGCTCGGCGTTGGCCTCGGGCGAGTTGTCGAGCGCCGCGAGCGGCTCGTCGGTCACGCCCGCGAGCTCGGCAGCGTGGGCGGCCACGCGGACGCCGCGCCCGGCGAGCCACTGCAGGGCGAGCCCGCCCGCCACGCACAGCGGTCCCGTGAGGCGTCCCGAGAAGTGCCCGCCGCCGGGGACGTCCTGCGCGCCGTGCCACTTGGCCCAGGCCGTGAAGTCGGCGTGGCCGGGGCGCGGGACCGCGAGCAGGTTGCTGTAGTCCTCCGAGCGCGTGTTGGTGTTCTCGATGATCGCGCAGAGCGGGGCTCCGCACGTCTCGCCGCGCGGGTTGAGGCCGCTCACGATGCGGGGCTCGTCGGGCTCGCGCCGGGGGGTGGACCAGGGGTCGCGGCCCGGGGCCCTTCTCGCCACGAAGGCGGCGAGGGCCTCGGCGTCGACCCGCATGCCGGCGGGGAGACCCTCCACGACGCAGCCGACGGCGGGGGAGTGGGACTGGCCGAACACGGTGACGCGCAGGGCGGTTCCGAGGGTAGAGGGCATCAGTCCTCCTTTCTGACGGAGCCGCCGAGCGCGGCGCAGTCCTCGAAGAACGCGGGGTAGGACTTGCTTACGCACTCGGCGCCGACGATGGTGACGGGGGAGGCGCAGCGGCAGGCGAGCACGGCGGCCATCATGGCGATGCGGTGGTCGCCCGCGGCGTCCACGGTGCCGCCGGCGAGCTCGCTCACGCCCTCGATGTCGAGCCCGTCGTCGACCACCGTCGCGTGCCCGCCGAGCGCGTTGATCGCGGCCGAGATGGTCTCGAGGCGGTCGGACTCCTTGAGGCGGAGCCGCTCCGCCCCGCGGATGCGCGTGACGCCCTCGGCGAGGGCGGCCACGGCGGCGAGTGGGGGCACGAGGTCGGGGCAGCTCGCCACCGAGAGGTCGTGCGCGCGCAGGTGGTCGGGCGCGCAGGCGGCCCCCTCCGGGCTGCGCAGGACGCGGGCGCCGAGAAGCGCGAGGGCGGCGAGGACCTGGCGGTCGCCCTGGGCGCTGCCGAGGTCGAGCCCGCTCACGGCCACGCCGTCGCCGGCGAGCGCGCCGGCTGCGAGCCAGAACGCGGCGCCCGACCAGTCGCCTCCCACGCTGACGGTCCCGGGTGAGGTCAGGCCGCGCGGCGCCGAGGCCACGAACGAGCGGGCGGGCGCGCCGACGGCGGCGCGGGCGGCGGACTCGGACACCTCGACGCCGAAGCTCGCGAGCGCGCGGACGGTGATGTCGATGTAGGGGCGCGACTCGATGGGCTCGCGCACGAGCACCTCGACGGGTCCCCCCATGAGCGGCGCGGCCATGAGCAGGCCGCTTACGTACTGCGACGAGACGTCTCCGGGCAGCGCGTAGCGGCCCGCGCGCGCCCGGCCTCCCACGACGAGCGGCATGACGCCCTGCGGGGACAGCTCGGCTCCGTGCGCCTGGAGCTGCTCGTAGAGCGGCGAGAGGGGCCGCTGGGGGAGCCGCCCGTGTCCGGTGAGGCGCGCCCCGCAGCCGAGCGCGGCGGCCACGGGCAAAAGGAAGCGCAGCGTCGAGCCGGACTCCCCGCAGTCGAGCAGCGCGTCCCGCCTTCCCTCGGGACGGTTGTCCGACGCCGAGGTGCCCGGGACCGGCACCACGCGGAAGCCCCGGCGCGTGCGGGCCACGCGCGCGCCGAGCGCCTCGAGGCAACCGATCGTGGCGTCGATGTCGTCCGAGGTCGAGGTGCAGTCGATGTCGGTCGTGCCGGGGGCGAGCGCCGCGCAGATCAGCAGGCGGTGGGCCTCCGACTTTGACGAAGGCGCGCGCACCTCGCCGGTGAGCGGGCCGGGCTGTACGGTGACGTTCAATGGTGCTCCAGGTGGTCGTGACTTCCTTGCGCGTCTATGCTACCGCGCGCACGCGACAAACGGTGTCGAGGATGCGGGTGACGGGCGCGTCGGGGCCGCATCCGACCCGGCCGGCGCGCCGCCCCTCTCGCCCCGCGCTCGATTCGGTCCCTCTCCCGCTCCGGGCACCTCTGGCGGGCCATTAACACGCAAAAACTGACAAGCGCGTAATTCTTTCCTGCAAATATATGGTTATGAAATCATATTTTGCGGGTTATCGAGCAGAGCGATGGGGCGGCCTAGCGACCCAGCTCGATGAGCTCGCGCAGCTCGTCAAAGCTGACGCGGCGCACCTCGCAGCGCCCGACCTCGGCGGGGACCACCACGTTCACGCCGTCCCCGCGCCGCTTCTTGTCGTGCGTCGCGTAGCGCATGAGCTCGTCGGTGGCCACGTCGGAGCCGGTGGGGAGGCCGTGGGCGGCCACGCAGGCGACGATCCGCTCGGCTGTCTCCGCGCTGCACCAGCCGCGCCGGGCGGACGCGCGCGCCATCATGCAGAGCCCGGCCGCGACGCATGAGCCGTGCCCGAGCGAGAAGTCGCTCGCGGCCTCGATGGCGTGCCCGATCGTGTGACCCAGGTTGAGCGTCTGGCGCACGCCGCTCTCGCGCTCGTCGGCGTCCACGACGTCGCGCTTGATGGCCACGTTGCGCGCCACCACGTCAACGAGGCGGCCCTCGTCGGCCTGGGAGCGCGTGAGGGGACGCCCGGTCAGCTCGTCCAGCATCGCGGGGTCGGCGAGCACGGCGTGCTTGACGACCTCGCCGCACGAGTCGCGGAACAGGCCCTCGTCGACGGTCGAGAGGCAGCGCACGTCGGCGACCACGGCGGCGGGCTGCCAGAAGGCGCCCGCGAGGTTCTTGCCGGCCGCGAGGTCCACGGCGGTCTTGCCGCCCACGGATGAGTCGACCATGGCGAGAAGGGACGTCGGGACCTGCACGACCGGGCACCCGCGCAGGTAGAGCGCCGCGGCGAGCCCCGCGACGTCGCCCGTGACGCCGCCGCCCAGCGCCACGACCACGTCGGAGCGGGTGAGCTCCCGGTCGGCGAGCCCCTCGAGCAGCCCGCCCAGGGTGCCCAGGTTCTTGTGGCGCTCTCCGGCGGCAAAGACCAGCCGCTCGGCCACGTCGTAGCCGGCGGCGGCCAGGGAGGCCTCGGCCGCGTCGGCGTAGAGCGGCGCCACGTTCGTCTCGCTGATGACGCAGCAGCGCGCCCCGCCCGCGGTCTCGCGCGCGACCGAGCCGAGCTCGCCCAGCGCGCCGGCCCCCACGTGGACGTCATAGGACGCCGACGCGGCGCTCACGTGCACGATGCGGTCCTCGCTCATCGTCCCTCGACCTCCCGCTTGATTCGGTCTCCCTCGGTGAGAAGGGCCTCGAGCCGCTCGGCGTCGCCGGCGTCGAGGGCGTCCTTGTACGCCCGGAGGTTGTCGATGATGCAGCCGAGCTCCTCGGAGAGGTGGTCGGCGTTGTCCAGGAACAGCTCCGTCCACATGGGCGCGTTCAGGCGCGCCACGCGGGTGAGGTCCTTGTAGCTGCCCGCCGAGAAGCCCTTGTGCTCGCGCGCGGTGGGGCTCTTCACGTAGGCGTTGGAGACCACGTGCGCGAGCTGGGAGGTGAACGCGATGATGCGGTCATGCTCGTCGGCGGTGGCGAGCGTGAAGCTGCCGAACTGGCAGGGCTCGAGCAGGCGCTTGAGGCGCTCGAGGACCTCGGCGCGCGCGAAGTCGTCCATCTCGGGCGGCACCACGACCATCGGCGCGCCCTTGAACATCGTGGCGCGCGAGTGCGCGAAGCCGGAGAACTGCGTGCCCGCCATGGGGTGGCAGCCCACGAAGGTGAAGGGCCGGCCGGCGCAGATCTCCTCGCATCGCTCGCAGATCACCCGCTTGACGCCTACCGTGTCGATCACGATGGCGCCCGGCGAGACGAGCGCGGCGTGCGCCTCGAGCCACTCGATCGTGGAGGCGGGGTAGCCCGCCAGGATGACGAGCTCGCAGGTGGGGATCGTGGTCTCGTCGAGCTCGCCGGTCACGGTCTCGATCATGGCCAGCTCGAGCGTGGAGCGCGTGCGGTTGCAGGCGAAGACCTCGACGCCCGCCGCGGCGAAGGCGCGCGCGAACGAGCCGCCCATGAGCCCGAGGCTCACCACGCCCACGCGCCCGGGCACATAGGTGGCGCCCGTCGTGTCCGCGGCCCCGGCCGCGCCGCCCCTCTCGCCGGCCATCACGCCTCCTCGACGTCGGCGCAGACCGCGTCGCGGATGAGCGCGATGCGGCGCATGGCGTCGGCGAACTGGTCTGGCGTGAGCGCCTGCGCGCCGTCCGACCAGGCGCGGCTCGGGCAGTCGTGGACCTCGACCTCGAGGGCGTCCGCCCCGGCGGCCACGGCGGCGTAGGCGGCCGGCCGCACGTAGCGGGTGTAGCCGGTGGAGTGGCTGGGGTCGGCGACCACGGGCAGGTGAGTGAGGTGGTGGAGCACCGGGATCGCGTTGACGTCAAAGGTGTTTCTCGTGCGCGTCTCGAAGGTGCGGATGCCGCGCTCGCAGAGCATGACGTTGGGGTTGCCCTCGCTCATCACGTACTCCGCGCCCATGAGCAGCTCGTCGATGGTCTCGGACATGCCGCGCTTGAGCAGCACCGGCCGGCCCGCGCGCCCCACCTCGCGCAGGAGGGGGAAGTTCTGAGCGTTGCGTGCGCCGATCTGCAGCGCGTCCACGCCCTTCTCGACGAACATCTCCACGTCGCGCGGGTCCATGACCTCGGTCACCACGGGCATGCCGAGCTCGCCGCCCACCTCCATGAGCAGGTCGAGGCCGCGCTCGCCCATGCCCTGGCTCGTGTAGGGGGAGGTGCGGGGCTTGTAGGCGCCGCCGCGCAGCATCGTGGCGCCCGAGGCGCGCACGGCCCGGGCGATCGTGCGGAGGTTCTCGCCCTCCACCGAGCACGGGCCGGCGATGACCTGGAAGTGGCCGCCGCCCACGAGCACGCCGTGGCCGCAGTCGACGACGGTGTCCTTGGGGTGGAACTTGCGGTTGGCGAGCTTGTAGGGCTCCGAGACGCGCTGGACGCGCTCGACGATGTCCATGCTCTCCAGCAGGAAGGGGTCGATGCGCGTGGTGTCGCCGATGATGCCGACGAGGGTCTCGTTGTCGCCCTGCGAGACGTTGGTCTTGAAGCCGCGGTCCTCGATCCAGCGGACCAGGTGGTCCAGCTGGTCGGTGGTTGCGCTGTCCTTGACGACTGCGATCATGGAATCTCCTGGGTGCTCTGGGGTGTCGCGATACAGAAAAGCCCATGGTACCACGCGCGGGTGCGTCCCTCGTCGGCCAACGACGCCCGCGATCGGCCTCGTGTCCACAAAAACGGCATCTGTGTTTCCGCGGCCCACAAATCATGTATCTGTGTGCCGGCATCGCCCGAACGGTCGGCGAGAAGGACGTCCGCGCGCGGGAGTGCCGTCAAAACCGCAGGATTCGGGCCCTTCTCGCCCGTCGCGGCCCGGTTCCGGCACACAGATGCCCCTTTTGTGGGCCGTCAAAACACAGATGGGCCATCTGTGTACCACGTGGGCGCGGACGCGCCCCCGGCCCGCACGGTCGGAGGGGGGCGGCGAGAAGCCCGGCGCGCAACGGTATACTCGACGTGACCTAGGACGGCGTCGAGGGGAGGCCGAGCGTGGGCGAGGAGACGCCGAGCTCGTATCTGTTCGCGGACCTCAAGGACTTCGGCGGCATCAGCAACCGCGACCTCGCGCACATCGTGCTGAGCGACCGCCGCGTGGCGGGCGGCCTGGCGCCGCGCGACCGCGTGGGCGAGCGGACGTTCCTCTCGCGCGAGGTGGTGCACGCCCGCCCGCGCCGGCTGCCCGAGTCGATGTTCGCGCCGTTTCCCGCCTCGGCGCGCGCCGTGTGCGAGCGCCTGGTCGCCAGGCTCGGGCCCGGCGCCCCGGCCGCGATCGAGCGCCACGTGGCCGACGAGGCCGCTCCCGGGTTCCGCGCGTGCCTGCGCGCCTGGGGCGAGAGCGACGCCCTCTACGCCAACGCGCTCGCCCGCGTGCGGGCGATGTCCGTCGCCAGCGGGCGCGGGCGGGCCGTGGCCCTGCTCGTGCTGTACCTGGCGACCGGCTGTCTGGGCGACCCGGCGCGCGCCGTCCAAATCGTCGAGCGCTTCGCGGCGGAGTCGCTCGGCAGCGCCCTGCGCACGCGCCCGGCCGACGTCGGCGCGCCCTCGGCCGGGCAGCGGCCCGACCAGGTTGTGCTCGCGCTGGCCCGCGTGACGGAGGGCCGCATCGCGGGCGGCATCCACCCGCTGCGCGCCGACGCCGTCGGCACCGTGATCGGCTCGCTCGCGCCCGACCCCGGCGCCATCGTCGACGTGGCCCCCGACGTCTCGGGCCGCCACCTCAGGATCTGGCGCGAGGGCGGCCGCTGGTTCGTGGAGGGGCTCGGCTCGACCTTCGGCACCACGCTGGTCCCCGGCGACGGCGGCCCCGAGCGCGTGGTGGAGCCGCCGAGCGCCCGGCGTGGCCCCTCGTGGGCGGCCGCCCCGGTGGAGGTCCTGCCCGGCGACACGCTGCGGCTCGCCGCGAGCACGGAGTTCCTGGTGCTGGAGGTGGCCGGGTAGCGCCCGCGCCCCTACGCGAGGTCCCCGAAGGACACCTCCGAGAAGGACGCGGGCACGACCCACGCCCCCGTCTGGTCCACGAACCCGCAGAGCCCGCTGCCGGCGTCGCGCGCCGGCGCCAGACCGTCCGCGAGGTTTCCGAGCCGCGAGAAGCGCGGGCTCACCGACCAGGCGCCGGAGGGGGCGAGAAGCCCCCACAGCCCGCTCTCGTGGTCGAGCGCCGGCGCGAGGCCGCCCGAGAAGTCGCCGGCCGCGTCGAGCGCGTAGTCCACGGTGACGGAGCCCGTCTCGCTGACGTAGCCCCAGCGCTCGGTCGAGCCGCGCATCACGGCGGCGAGGCCCTCCGAGAAGCGCCGCGCCGCGCTCCAGGTGCCGTCGAGCGCCGCCGTCCCGTCGGCTCGGACGAAGCCCCAGGACGAGGGCGTCGGCGCCGCGGCCACGACCCCGTCCTCGGAGGGGTCTCCGATGCCGGCGTACGCGGGCCCCAGCCGCCAGGCGCCGGACGCGTCCACCAGGCCCCAGGGCCGCTCGTCGTCCGCGGCGCCGCCGTCGGCGGCCCGGGCGGCGGCGAGCCCCGCGCACGGGACGCCCAGCTCGGCGAAGGCAGGATCGGCGGCCCAGGCGCCCGTCTCGTCCACGAGTCCCCAGAGCCCCGTCGAGGCGTCTCGCGCCGGTGCCACCCCGCCGCGGAACGCCCCGGCGCCCAGGAAGGACGGCCGGACCGCCCACGAGCCGTCGGGCGCGAGGTAGCCCCAGCGCCCGGTGGCCGCGTCGCAGGCGGCGAGAAGCCCCTCGGAGAGCGGCCCGGGCGCGGAGGGGAGGCTCGGCCCCACGGCCCAGGCGCCCGTCTCGTCCACCAGTCCCCAGAGACCCGTCGAGGCGTCGCGGGCGGCGAGTCGCATCGAGCCGGTGGCGTGGGCCGTCGCGCCGTCGCGCTCGCCTGCCGCGTCATCGGTCCCGGCGTCCCCGCCGGCGGCGTCACCGGCGAGAAGGGCGGCGAGGCGGCTCGCCCCGTACGCCGCGCCGGCGCACGCGGCGACGCCGGCGACCGTCGCGCCCGCCACGATCAGCGCGCGCCGCGTGACGGAGCGGCGGGGGCGCGCCGGGGCCTCCGCCCGGGCGTCCCGGGCCGGCACGGGCGCCTGCACGGGGGCCCGGCCCGAGCCGGCCTGGGCGGCGGCGGGTGTCGCGGCCGGGGCGCCCGCGCGCCCGTCGAGCCAGTCGGCGAGGCGGGCCCTCAGCTCGTCGGCGCCGACGCGGTCGGCCTGGCGCGGCCGGATGCCGGCGAGGATCGCGCCCACGAGCGGCGCGTCGGCCGCGCTCCTGAGCCGGGGCGGCTGGGGCGGGCGGTCGCGCTTCACGAGGTAGGGGGCCACGCTCGGCCGCGCCGCGACCTCGTAGGGGGTGCGCTCGGCGTAGAGCCAGAAGAGCACGCTGCACAGGGCGTAGACGTCGATCGAGGGCGAGGTGCGCAGTGCCTCCACGCCAAAGACGTCGCGCGTCAGCATCTCGGGCGGCGCCCACTCGGGCGTGCCGTTGCGCCAGACGTTGGTGCGCATCGTGAACGCCCCCGCGCCGCCCGCGTCCAGGAGCTCCGAGCTCCCGAAGTCGATGAGGCACACGTCAAAGCGCCCACTTTCGGCCTGCTCCGCCACGTCGCGGTCGCGGGTCCGGAGCATGATGTTGCGCGGCGAGAGGTCCCGGTGGACGAAGCGACGATCGAGGTGCGCCGCGGCGGCGAGGACGTTGAGCACGGCCACGCCAATCCGCGCGACCGTGCGGGCCGGCACGCGCGCCCCCGCGGCGTCCCGCTCGCTCGCGAGCCGGGGGAGCGCGTCCTCGAGCGTGACGCCCGCGACCCACTCCATCAGGATCGCGGGCTGCCCGTCGATGGCTCCGTAGCCGTAGACCTCCGGGAAGCCGCGGAGCCGGGAGACGGCGAGCTGGGTCGCGTACTCCTCGCGGAAGGCCGCCGCGCGCCCCTCCTCGGCGCGCGCGTCGCCGGCCGGGGAGGGGTGCAGCCGCTTGAGCGCGAACTGCTCGCCCCGGGCGTTTCTCGCGCGGCACACGTAGCCCGTCCCCCCGGAGAGGTCGCCGCCGCCCTGCTCGACCAGCAGGGTCATGAAGCGCCTGAGCGTCGCCGGGCGCGTCTCGGGCGTCACCGCCACGGCCGGCTCGAACGAGTCGAACGTGACCACGGCAACGCCGCCGGTCTCGCGCGCGTGTCCGTCTGTCGCAGCCTGCATGTCTCCTCCCTGTGGGAAGGGTACCATTACGGGCGTGCGCGCCCCGCACGCCGCGCCTGCCGCGATGCCCGTAAGCGCGGCCGCCCATGCGAGAGGAGAGACTCATGAACTGCCCCAACTGCGGCTCGTCGCTCAAGGACGACGCCCGGTTCTGTCCCGTCTGCGGCGCCCCCATCGTCGGGGGTCCGGACGCCCCGGACGCGTCCCGGACGATGCGCGCCGCCGTGCCGGAGCGGGGCGCCGACGAGCCTCCTACCAAGGAGCAGGCCAAGGAGAGCCTCAGGCGCGCCCGCGCCGCCTACGCCGACGCCCGGCGCGCGGCGGGCAAGTCCTATGCCCCGCGCGTCGTCGCCGGTGTCCTCGCGGCGGCCGTGGTGGCGGGGGCCGCGGGCGGCGGCGTGTGGTACGTCATGGACCAGCGCGTCTCCGAGGCCAACGCCCGCGCCGACGAGCTCCAGGCCCAGGTGGACGATCTGCGGGGCCAGCTCGACGCCCTCTCGGCCGCCCAGCAGGCGCCCGTCGCCACCACCGGCCCCGATGCCGTGGCGGACGATGCCTCGGGCGAGGCCGCGGCCGAGCCCACGCTCGACGACGCCCAGTCGCTCGTCGGCACCTGGACCGGCGCGCTCTCCGAGACGAGCGGGACCGCCCACTGCTACGGCGCCTCCGAGACCCCGCTCGAGGTGACGATCAAGAGCGTCAACTCGACCACCGGGCAGATGACCCTCGACGTGAGCGTCCTGTTCCACGGGCACGGAGATCTGACCACGGATGCCGAGAAGACCGACGGCGACCGGGTCGTCACCTTTGAGGACTTGACGACAACGTACTCCGAGAGCGGATTCACGGTCCGCGGCGACATCGAGGGGTCCGACGACTACGTCAGCATCTCCTTTGAGCCCCAGCAGTTCAGCTATGGCGTTCGTCTGAAGGCCGTGGCTGAGAGCCGTCACTATGACCAGCACCTCGGCGACTCCACGGACGACACCTACACCCTCGAGAAGTCCTGATCGCTCATGTTGCGCAACGTTTTCTCCCCTGGGCCGGGTACGGTTGGCCTGACAGGGAGGAGACGTTCGAAGGAGTAGGTCATGTTCTGCCCGAAGTGCGGTAACCAGGTTTCCGACGACGCCCAGTTCTGCGGCAAGTGCGGGTATAGGTTCCCGGGTGGCGAGAAGGGCGTAGGCGCGCCCGGTCGCGCCCCGGCGCCCGCGGCCCTCGCGAACGCGCCCCGGGGCCTCGCCCCGACCGTGGCGGGCGGCGTCGCCCTGCTCACGAGCCTCCTGCCGTGGGTCGACCTCTCCACGATCCACGCGAGCTTCATGGGCATGACGCGCGACCTGCAGAACGGGTACCTGATGGGCCTCGTTGACCCCAGCTACTCGCTCTGGGGCCTGACGCAGCTCGGCGGGCGCATGGACGCGCTCCTGGGAACGAGGGGCGGCCTCCCGTACCAGGTGTTCTTCGGCCTGTTCTTCGCCGCCTTCCTCGTGTGCGCGGCCCTCGTCGTCATCGGCGCGGTCCGCAGGATGACGGGCGGCAAGAAGGGGCTGCTCAACGTGGGGCTCGTCCTGACGACGCTGTTCTGCGCGGTGTTCTTCCTCCTCTTTGTGACCACGGGGATCGGCGGCAACGTCCCGGTCATCGCGCTCTGCGCCGCCGCGTCCGTCGCGGGCATCGTCCTGAACCTCAGGACCGCGTAGGGAGCAGCTCGATCTAGGCGGGGGGGGAGCTAGGGAGGGGCGCTCCCCCCACGGGGGCGAGCCCCAG